>JAQUBU010000014.1 GCA_028686565.1 Syntrophomonadaceae bacterium | reverse complement strand
CTCTTCCGATCTTAAAAGAATACGGGCCAATTACCGGAGAAAGCATAGCAGAGATGCTGAAAGTAACTCGTGCTGCGTTGCGTCCTGATCTGGCAGTACTGACCATGTCAGGTTTTCTGGAAGCCAAACCACGAGTTGGTTATACTTTCAAGAGCGGCGGGGTAGATAATGAAATAAGGAGGATACTCAACCAGTACCGGGTTAAGGATATTCAGACCAAGCCAGTAATTCTAAAGGAAAACTGCAGTACTTATGATGCAATCGTTACTCTGTTTATTGAGGATACAGGCAGCATATTTATAGTAGGCGAAGATAATTGTCTGGCGGGTATAGTATCTCGCAAGGATTTCCTTAAAACTACGATTGGACAGGCGGATATTCATAAGGTCCCGGTAAGTGTAATTATGACTCGAATGCCTAATATTGTAACTGCTAACCTGGAAGAAACAGTGGTGCAGGCAGTAAGAAAGATAGTTGAACATGAAGTAGACAGTCTGCCAGTGGTTAAATGCTCTATATGCGAAGCTGGCGAAGAAAAGTATGAAGTAGTAGGTAAAATTACCAAGACCAATATTGCCAGGCTCTTCTTGGATCTGGCAGGGAAAAGGAACGAGGGGGTTTAGATATTGACTCATCATTTACCCGGAGTTTTTATTGTGTCGGACTCCATTGGTGAAACAGCGGAAATGGTAGTGCGGGCAGCTGCAAGTCAGTTCAATTCAGGTAATATGGAAATAAGGCAGATTCCTAATATTTCAGATACTGATATTCTGGAGGAAATAGTACACCAGGCAGCTGCCAATCACTTTTTAATTGCTTATACTTTGGTTATTAATGAATTAGCTGAATTCCTGAAAGCTGAGGCTGCCAAGGCTGGAGTAACTTGTGTCGATATTCTGGGACCGCTGATTGATGCATTCAAAAGGGTCAGTGATATCGAACCCAAACGGGAACCTGGATTGTTGCGTAAAATTGACGAAATGTATTATCGGCGTGTCGAGGCTGTAGAATTCGCAGTTCGCTATGATGATGGCAAAGACCCTCGGGGGATTAATCAGGCGGATATTGTTCTGGTTGGAGTATCGCGTACCTCTAAAACTCCTCTTTCCATGTATCTGGCCCATAAAAGGATTAAAGTTGCCAATGTGCCTCTGGTTCCTGAAGTTGCACCTCCCGAAGAATTGTTTAAAGTTGAAAGAGGCAAGGTTATCGGTTTGATATTGAATCCGGAGCAGTTGAACCATATACGCATGGAACGTTTGAAGACGCTGGGACTAAAAGGGCAAGCCAGTTATGCCAATCTGGAACGCATTATGGAAGAAATGGAGTTCGCAGAAAAGGTCATGAAAAGATTGGGGTGTCCGATTATTGATGTTACTAATCGTGCGGTCGAAGAAACGGCCAGCAAAATACTTGAAATATATTATAGGAGGTTAAGTCATGTCTGAGGAGAAATACGTATACTTATTTGAAGAAGGGAAGTCAGATATGCGTGCATTGCTGGGAGGGAAAGGGGCAAACCTGGCGGAAATGACTATCATTGGCCTTCCTGTTCCGACTGGTTTTACACTGACTACAGAAGCATGCAATGCTTATCTGGCAGCCAACCAGGAATTCCCGGAGGGTATGCTGGAAGAAACTTTCGCAGCTCTTAAAACTCTGGAATCAAAAACTGCCAAAGTTTTTGGCGGCCAGGATAATCCTTTGCTGGTTTCAGTTCGTTCCGGTGCAGCCATTTCAATGCCTGGTATGATGGATACGATACTTAACCTTGGTTTGAATGATAATTCGGTGTTAGGGCTGGCCAAGCTAACTGGCGATATGCGTTTTGCATATGATTGTTATAGACGTTTTATACAGATGTTTTGCAATGTAGTCCTGGATATTAACCATAGTCGTTTTGATGATATTGTGGAGAAACATAAACGCAAGCTGAGCCTTATCTTTGATCATGAAATTCCTGCTGATGAGCTTAAAATTATTATTGACGAGTACAAAGCTTTAGTAAAAAAGGAAAAGGGCTTTGATTTTCCTCAGGATGTTAAGGTACAGCTAACCATGGCAATAAGGGCAGTATTTGATTCGTGGAATAACCAGCGGGCCATAGTATACCGCCGCTTGAACAAGATAGAGGATAGTCTGGGAACGGCTGTGAATGTACAAGGAATGGCATTCGGCAATATGGGCCTGGACAGCGGCACCGGCGTTGCTTTTACCCGCAATCCATCGACAGGTGAAAAGGAACTCTATGGCGAGTTTCTGGTTAATGCTCAGGGTGAAGACGTAGTGGCTGGAATCAGAACCCCAACCCCAATCATTAAAATGAGAGATGAACTGCCAGGTGTTTACCAGCAATTTGTGGATACATGTCAGAACCTGGAAAACCACTACCGCGATATGCAGGATATAGAATTCACCGTCGAAAAGGGCAAACTCTATATGCTCCAGACCAGAAATGGCAAGCGTACCGCAAAAGCTTCAGTAAAAGTAGCAGTTGATATGGTCAATGAGGGTTTAATTACAATTGAAGAAGCATTACTGAGAGTAGATGCCGAGCAGATCGATCAGCTTCTTCATCGTCAGATTGACAACAGTGTAAAACTGGAGGCTATAGCTAAAGGCTTGCCCGCTTCACCTGGTGCTGCCTGCGGCAAGGTTCTCTTTGATGCCGATCAAGCTGAAAAAATGGGTGAAACAGGTGAAAAAGTACTTCTGGTCAGAAGTGAAACAACTCCCGATGACATTCATGGTATTATTTATGCGGAGGGAATCCTAACCGTCCGGGGCGGCATGACCTCCCATGCAGCAGTAGTAGCAAGGGGGATGGGGAAACCCTGTGTATGCGGCTGTGAAGCTATAAAAATTGATGTTGCCAATCGGTTGTTCAGAGTAAATCAATTAGTTATCAAAGAAGGAGATATTATCAGCATAGATGGTGCAACCGGGAATGTAATGCTGGGTGAAGTTCCAATGATTGAACCTATTCTGTCTGATGAATTTGAAACCCTGTTAGGCTGGGCTAATGATAATAAAACCCTGGCGGTAAGAGCCAATGCGGATACCCCCATTGATGCAGCCAAAGCACGTGAGTTTGGTGCTGAAGGAATCGGCCTTTGCCGTACGGAGCATATGTTTATGGCAGCTGAAAGGCTCCCTATTGTACAAGAGATGATATTGGCTGAAAATTTAACTGAAAGGCAAGTTGCCTTAAAAGAACTCCTGCCTTTCCAGAGAGATGATTTTTATGGGATATTGAAAGCGATGGCTCCCTATCCGGTAACCATACGTTTACTTGATCCTCCATTGCATGAGTTCCTACCTGACCACGAAACACTGCTTTTGGAAATAGCCGAGATGAAGTATCAGCAAATACAAAGTAAGGAGTTATTTGAAAAAGAGGACCTGCTGAAGCAGATACATAGCCTTTCCGAAGCTAATCCTATGTTGGGACACCGCGGCTGTCGGCTGGGGCTTACCTATCCTGAAATATATCGTATGCAAGTACGGGCTATTTTTGAAGCTATGATTCAACTTAAAAATGAAGGGGTTAATACTTTTACTGAGATTGAAATACCACTGGTAATGGATATTACTGAGTTGTCACTATTGAAAATTGAAATTATGGATGTTTATAGCGAGCTGCAAAAGGAAACAGCTTGTGAGCTAAACTTTGCCATCGGCACTATGCTTGAATTGCCACGGGCTTGTGTTACCGCTGACGAAATTGCCCGGGAAGCAGAATTCTTTTCTTTTGGTACCAACGATTTAACCCAGACAACATTTGGGTTCAGCCGTGATGATGCAGAAGGAAAATTCATACCGGTATATTTAGATAAAAAAATAATTAAGGATAATCCCTTTGCGGTTCTTGATCGTAAAGGTGTAGGCAGCCTTATGCGCATGGCGGTGGAGAAAGCCCGCTCAGTCAGAAAAGATGTTCTTATGGGAATTTGCGGAGAGCATGGCGGTGAGCCAAGTTCGATAGAATTCTGCCACTTGCTTGGGCTTGATTATGTAAGCTGTTCTCCATATAGAATACCGATTGCCCGTCTGGCAGCAGCCCAGGCGAAGTTAAAAAATAAATAATATAAGATTTCAAAAACCCCCTGATTAATTATTAAATTAACCGGGGGGTTAAAATTCTAATAACCCGCCTTTTTGCAACAGTGCGCAAGAAACTGTTCCGCAGTTTCTTGCGCACTGTTGCAAAAATCAGATCAATATAATCCGTTTGGCTTCAGGATCATAATACATACGGATACTGCTAACTTGGCTATCCAATTTAAATGATTCCTCTTTTATACCGAAAACCATACCTGCTTCCAAATTACCGCCGATTTCTATCATCCCTTCGCCTATTGTACTGTTCAGCATGCTAACGAGAGATTTGCGGTCATCATTGAGTTGATCCAGTTCTTCGTTTATTGTTATATATTGCGGTAATAATTTTTGCAGCAGTAAAATGGCCTGCGGATCGGAAACACTATCCCGCAGTTTTCGGATTTTTTCAGCAATCTTTTTCAGCTGTTCTTCAAGCTCCATTATCTGGGCGGTCAAATCTCTGATCTGCTCATGTATTTGTTTTCTTTGGATTCCTTCAACTTTAAGATCAAGAGATTTTGAATTCATGATCCCCGATGCTTTTATTCTGGTTCGTGCTGATATAACATTATTCCCTAGGATGCGGCCCTTGCGCCCTTGTATCAATACTGCATCGCCAGCTCTCAAATTTGAGCGGATAGTATACTCATTAACAACAATGTTTTGCCCTGCTTCAACATTGGCCTCCTGGATAAAACGGGCTTCAACATTTTTGGCTGCCTTGATAAAGGTGCCTTCTTTTCCTATGATTCCCTTTTGGACAAAAACTGAACCTTTATGGGAAGTTACCTGGGCGTTCTCAATACCGCCTCTGATTTCGATATCATCAGTTGCTTCAACTTTAAAGCCGTCTTTGATATTTCCAGCTATTATAACCTTGCCCATAAAGTCGATATTGCCCTGCGAAAAATCTACATCGCCATTAATGACCAGTAATTTACTTATTAATATCTTGTCATTAATCCATGTCAAAGCACCATCGTATTCGGCAATCGCTTTATCATCACTGGTTATAATCCCTTTACCGACATTAAAATATTTTATTTTGCCTGCTACCGCAGGAACTTCTTCTGAATATATATTTGTGCCCGGTTGACCTGGAGTCGGGAAAGTACGCCTGGAGATTATCTGGCCTGCACTTATGGGAATAACGGAACCTAACTCATAGTAGTTTACTGACCCGTCCTCGCATAACACAGGGTTTTTTTGTGGGGGATGGAAAAAATATTCTACCTTTCCGTCTTTGCCTGGTAAAGGATATTTTCCTGCTGCTGCCACTATCCGGTTGCCGGGTAATTGGATGGCGTAGGAGATTGAGTTTTCATCAATTCCGTAATTTATGCCCATTTCATTCAGCTTGACGAGAATTTCTTGCTTACTGATGCTTAATTCCGAATCCGGATTAACTGTAACATAAGCTTGCATTTTATTAGGTGCAATTTCCAGATCGAATGGCTGAGAAGAGGAAAAAAAAGTTTTGTTGGATTGATTGCCTTTTTTATCAAGCAATTTGATTACCGCACCTGATGGCGCAGTTAATATTTTGCTCATAAGCTGCGGATGAATATTTATCCCTCGCCTATCTAATTCCGCTAACAGCAAACTGGAATTGATGTTGGGTTTTAATACCTGAAGATACAGGCCATTATGCTTATCTAAAAGTTTAAATTCATTAGATATACCTGTTGACACTTCATCACCCTTGCTCAGCCAAAATTTATTACATTCTTATGAATACTTATTATATCTTATATATTTATATATATAAACAATTAATGGTTATGGTTATATTTACAGCTTATTGGAACGGCTGCTTTCTAACAAGATGAAGTAATTAGCAGAACAATTGTTTGCCAAATAAATTTACCAAAATAGAGGATTTCTGATGCATTCTGTAGTATATAAAAATTGGAGGTGAATATGGTGTCCCAGCTTTTAGTCGTGGGTATAAATGGAAGTCCGCATGTTCGAGGCAATACAGCTTTTTTATTACGGCAAGCCCTTGAGGAATGCAAAAAACTGGGTGCCGTGACTAAGCTTATCAATTGCCAGCAGATATTAAAGGATCAAAAAAACCCTTTTTGCATGGCTTGTGCTTCACCATGTCCTGGCAAATGTTTTAAAGGCAAAGAATTAAGCACAGCATTTGAACTTATATCCAAAACAGATGGTTTGCTGTTAGGCAGTCCAGTGTATTTTGGGACGGTATCAGCGCAGTTAAAAGCATTCTGGGATAAAGGACGTTCTCTGCGCGGAGAAAAGAAATTGCTCAATGTGGTTGGCGGTGCTCTAGCTGTCGGTGCTTCACGTTTTGGAGGTCAGGAAACAACCATCAGGGCCATACATGATATGTTACTGATTCAGGGTATGATAACGGTGGGTGATGGATATTACCAGGATGACTGCGGTCATATGGGCGGAGCTGCCCAGCGTCCTGCCGAAGGGGATGATAATGCTATCAATCGCTGCAGAATACTGGGTAAAAGAATATTTGAAGTGGCAGATGCCACCCGGAAATTAAGGGTACGATGAAGGCTCATTTTTTCATGTTAAAAATATGAGATGAAAAATCCTTAAGCACTGAGCTAAGGATTTTCTTTATTCATTGCAACTTTTATATAACGAGGCGAGAAGATGTCCCCCGCTTCTTTAAGCGGTGGGAGGGCTTATTAACAAAACAGGCGGCGGGTTTTAATCCCCTGCCTCGTTGCAGCGGTGCGAAAGAAACTGCTCCGCAGTTTCTTCTGATGTTAAAGGCAGAATGACTTAACTGGGCCAGGCTGCCAGAGTTTCTTGCGAGGAGTGAGAAAAATGGAAATCAGAGAAGAAATCGAAGCAAGAGAAGCTGCTGTTTTGGCTTCCTGGGCTACTCTGTCCCAAAATTCAAAAGGACGGCAAACAAGAGAAGACCCTGATCCGGTGCGCAGTTGTTTTATGCTTGACCGGGACAGGGTGATTCATTCTAAATCATTCAGGCGGTTAAAACACAAAACCCAGGTTTTCATAGCTCCTCCTGGAGATCATTACCGAAGCCGTCTAACCCATACTCTGGAAGTTAATCAAATAGCGCGGACTATTGGAGCAGGACTTAACCTGAATCTTGACTTGATTGAAGCCATTGCATTGGCACATGATGTTGGGCATACTCCTTTTGCGCATGCAGGAGAGCAAATTCTTGACAGGCTTTTAAGCTGCGGTTTTCGCCATAATGAAAACAGTATAAGGGTCTTGACTCGTGTGGAACAACATAAAGGCTGCAACGGCTTGAACCTTTGTGCGGAAGTGCTGGACGGGGTGCGCTGCCATAGTGGATACGGAACCAATGAGCCGGAAGCATTTACTCTGGAAGGACAGGTAATCCGGCTGAGTGATAAAATTGCTTATGTTCAGCATGATATCGATGATTCCATACGCGCCGGTCTATTAAAGATGGAAGATATACCAAACGAGTATCTGAAAATATTGGGATATACCCACAGTAATAGGATAGCCACTCTGGTGATTAATACCATAAAGAATAGCCGCAAGCTGATTCATAATGGTGAAAAGCCAAGGGTCGAGCCGGAACAGATGGTGGAAAATGCGCTGCGGGGTTTACGGGAATTTATGTTTCAAGCTATTTACCGGGGACCAGTATGCCAGGCAGAAAGAAGCCGGGCAGAGTTTATAATTGAACACCTTTTTGCTTATTATATGAAGCATCCGCATAGGATGACTCCGCTATTTCGAACTATAGCCGATGATGAGGGCTTGGAAAGGGCAGTAGCTGATTATATATCCGGAATGAGTGACGAATATTGTATTTCTTTGTTTCAGGACATATATGTTCCCCAATCACTGGTTCCCAATGCTTACCGGGTATTGGAAGATGAACTTTAACATGAAAGCTATTTTTACAATATGAACTATTAGGGATTAATAATGACAAAATTCGAATATTTAGAAGGATTTTAATTATAAACATAGAATAGTAGGTGAAGACTATGACAGCTTATTATGATGATCAATTGCTTATCGATATTCAATCCAGGTTGGACATAGTTGACATTGTTTCTGAAACTGTAAAACTGAATCGCAAAGGGAATCGATATTGGGGATTATGTCCTTTTCATGAGGAGAAAACAGAGTCATTTAGTGTGACTCCTGAGAAGAATATGTTTTACTGTTTCGGTTGCCATGCCGGCGGCGATATGTTTAGTTTCGTGATGAAAAGAGAAGGCACTGACTTTAAAGAAACTATTGAAATGCTGGCTGCCAAAGCAGGAATCGAAATTGTAAGATCAGTTAGCAAAAAAGAAATAGATCATAGAAAGAAAATTATTGAAGTCAACCAGGCGGCAGCCGAATTTTATCATAAAATCATTATTGGCAATTATGGAAAATTAGGCAATGATTATTTGATGAAGCGCGGAATAACTGCTGATACTATTAGCAAATATCAACTGGGCTGGGCCCCTGAGAAATGGAACAACCTAGAAGAATATCTGTTGCAGAAGGGTTTTTCCCAGGAGAATTTAAAGCTATCAGGTTTAATAAAGCGCAGCGACAAACAGCAGCGTTTTTATGACCTATTTCGCAAACGTATCATATTTCCAATATATCAATATAATGGAGATGTGATTGGTTTTGGGGGGCGGGTTCTGGATGATAGCATGCCCAAGTACTTGAATACTCCTGAAACTGAAATATTTTCCAAACGTAATAGCCTGTATGGATTATATCAGGCCAGGGAGGCAATCAGACAGCGGAATGAAGCGATTATTGTAGAAGGCTATATGGATTGCCTGAAATTACATCAGGCTGATATAAAGCATACAGTGGCTTCCCTTGGCACTGCTTTTACCAGGGAACAAGCCGTACTATTAAGGAGATATGCTGAAAAAGTATTAATAATTTATGATAGTGATGAAGCCGGGCAGCGGGAGACCCTGCGAGCTATTGATATCCTGGCTAAGGAAGGGCTTAATGTATCGGTAGCAGTACTTCCGGGAGCTAAAGATCCTGATGAATATTTGGATATGTGCGGAAAAGAGGAATTTTTACATTATATACAGAATAATAAGCTAAGTAATATAGAATATAAAATTATTCGCTATCTCGAAGAACAAAAAGTGCTGAATATGGAAGTAAAAATCAAGACCATAAATTTGGTTAAAGATGATATTGGAGAATTAAACAGTGAATTGGAAAAGGATTATTATGTGAAATACCTGGCCAAAAAGCTGATGATAGAAGAAAATCTAATTAAGCGTGAGCTTAAAAACCAGAATAAGTATAAAACAGGTATAAAAAGGAATAATAGCAAAATAACCAGGGATAATATTAAATACGGCAATTATAGTGTGCAAGATAAAATCCTGGCATATATGTTAGGTAACCGGGAAATATTCAACAGAATAAAAAATACGATAGGTTTGAACTTTTTTGCTAATAAAGATTATAGGACTTTGGCAAACAGCTATGATGAACTTCAAGATTCAGAAAGTAACTGCTTGCCAAAACTCAGACTGCTAGCTGCCGAGAAAGGACTGGGTCCAGCGCTCGCCAGAATTATGTTTTTAATTGAAGATGATATACAAATAGATACTATTGAATTAGAGGAATTTATTCGTAGGATAAGAATGTTAAAACGAAAATCTCAATGGCAAAGTATTTATGCGGATCTTAGCAGAATAGAAACTGAAGGAAATTTTAATGCTTTGCTTAGATTTATTCTTAATTTGGATCAATTTTTGAATCATACCCGGGAAGGGGGGAAAAGATGAAACTGGATAGAAAACTAGCAGAAGCAGTCGGTGTCTTAGCTGAAAAAGGCAAGAAAAAGAAAATTTTGAGTTATGAAGAAATAATCGAAGATTTGCAGGGCTTTAACTTGGAAGCCGATCAAATAGAAGATATATTTGAACACCTTCAAACTCTGGGTATAAGTGTAGGAAATGAGCATGAGAGCGATGAAGAACAGGAACACGAAAGCATTGAGGCTGAGGAAGTAGTAATTCCTGACGGAATTGAAATAGATGACCCAGTCAGAATGTATCTCAAGGAAATAGGTAGAGTTCCGCTATTAACAGCTGCTCAGGAAATTACCCTGGCTCTGAAGATCGAACAAGGTGAGGAAGAAGCCAAAAGACAGCTGGTAGAAGCTAACCTCAGGCTGGTAGTGAGTATAGCCAAACGATATGTAGGACGTGGCATGCTATTTCTGGATTTGATTCAGGAAGGCAACCTGGGTTTAATGAAGGCTGTGGAAAAGTTTGACCATCGCAAAGGCTTTAAATTCAGTACCTATGCCACTTGGTGGATCAGGCAGGCTATAACCAGGGCTATTGCTGACCAAGCCCGGACGATAAGAATCCCGGTGCATATGGTTGAAACCATTAACAAGCTTTCCCGGGTGCAGAGAAGCCTGCTCCAAATTCTGGGGCGAGAACCTTTGCCGACTGAAGTCGCTGAGGAAATGGAAATACCTGTAGAACGAGTAATCGAGATAATGAAAGTGGCGCAAGAACCAGTTTCTCTGGAAACCCCAATTGGGGAAGAAGATGATAGTCATCTGGGAGATTTTATTACTGATGAAGATGCTGAATCACCAGAGGAATCAGCTTCGTTTGTCTTGCTGCGGGAACACTTGGATGGAATTCTAAACACTCTTACCGATCGTGAAGAAAAGGTATTACGGCTTCGGTTTGGACTGGATGATGGACGTCCAAGGACCCTGGAAGAAGTTGGGCAGGAGTTTGGTGTAACCCGTGAGAGAATACGCCAGATTGAAGCCAAGGCATTGCGTAAGCTGAGACATCCTTCGCGCAGCAAAAAGCTTAAAGACTACATCGAATAGGTTATATTTCAAAAGGATATCATTTAGCATATTGACAGTTGTGTCATATCACTATATAATATCTTTCGTTGGGGCATTTTCCTCGATAGCTCAACGGTAGAGCATCCGGCTGTTAACCGGAGGGTTGTAGGTTCGAATCCTACTCGAGGAGCCATGAAAACAAAGGCGGTAACCCTCAAAAGTTACCGCTTATTCTTTGACAAAATGCTTATTTATTTAGGTTTTTACTCTTGACCTTTGCAGATATTTTCTATATACTAACTCTTGCGGGGTTTTAAGAGTATTCGGGGCCTATAGCTCAGTTGGTAGAGCTACCGGCTCATAACCGGTTGGTCCCAGGTTCGAGTCCTGGTAGGCCCACCATCTAGAAATTAGAGGCCGTAACCCCAAATCCGGATAACGGCTTCAAGATTAGGCCCCTTGGTCAAGCGGTCAAGACACCGCCCTTTCACGGCGGTAACGGGGGTTCGAGTCCCCCAGGGGTCACCATTATTTGGGCGATTAGCTCAGCTGGGAGAGCGCCTGCCTTACAAGCAGGATGTCGGCGGTTCGATCCCGTCATCGCCCACCATAAGAAAAATAAAACCTGCCATATTAATGGCAGGTTTTTTCATAGGTCTATTCTCGCAACCTCTTCCAGACTTATCTGCTCTATCCTAAAGCCTTGAGAACTGCGGTGAAGAAAGACTGAAAACAGGTAACTGTCACCCTGCTTATAGCAATCTTCATAAGAACGCTCAAATATTATTGTGTCTTTATCTGGATGCGAACAAGTTACCATTTCCATATCGTTATCATTAAGAGTGGGTATGCCATCACAGGGAACAACCGTTAATTTCTGAACTTCGGGGACCCATAGCAAGTAAGCTTCTATAATATTGGCAGCTAAATCTGCTTCAAAACCTGCTGTCAGGTAATCCATTGCATTCTTGCGGCTTTCTCCGTGAATCGCAATTCTATAACCTTCATATTCCCTAACATCCGCAAGTAAAACTTCATATAAATCAAAACTACGAGTCATGGCGGCGTATGCTTGCTTTTCTTCGTCTGACCAATAGTAACTGGGCTTGTTGTTTGAAGAAATGGAGCTTACCTCCTCGGCCAGTGCCGGTGGATATGTGATAATACATAACACTATCAGGAATATATAAATTGCATGACGTCCATGCATTACTAATCACCTCATTTTGCTGGATAATATAACCATTATAGCAAAATGTAAAAATTTTACAAATAATAAAAACAGGGCCAGACTATTTTAATCTTGACCCTGTTTATTAATAGTATTTATAATAGGTGAAAATTGCTTTTTACTTCACTGTTATGCTTCTTGTACACATATTCCGACCAAACCTGGACCGGTATGGACTCCCAGGACGGGGCTAATATCAGTAGCGATTAATTCTTTTATATTAGGGAGTTTACGAACTCGCTCCATTATAGCTTCACACTCTTTAAGTGCTCCGCCATGGACAACAGCTAAATTAATTACCTTGTCCTGAATCGATTCTTCAACAATCTGCATTATTTTTTCAAGTGATTTGCGACGTCCTTTGGCTTTACAGAAAGTAAAGTATTTTCCTTCGGGGTTTACGGATATAATTGGTTTTAGGTTTAAAAATTCACCCAGCATGCTGGCAACCAGACCGATGCGTCCGCCGCGACGCAAGTATTCCAGAGTTTCGATTACATAATACACGTTAATTTTTGATTGAAGATTTTTGAGATTTTCTACAATTCGCTCGAAACTCCAGCCATTAGCAATATTATGGGCAGCATCCAGCACCATCCAACCGGTACCCATGGAAAGAGTTCGGCTGTCAATAACTTTTATTACCATATCATTGAAATTTTTGGCTGCTATTTCAGCAACTTGTGAAGTACCGGAAAGACCACTGGAAATATGAATTGCCAGTACGTGGGTATAACCATCTTTGCGAAATGATTCAAAGGCATCCTGAAATTCCTGCAGTGGAGGCATAGAGGTGGTGGGTATTTCTTCTGGCATACGCTCGTAGACTTCGCCGGGCTGAATATCAACCCTATCCGAGTATTCTTTATCGGGATAAATTACTCGCGCGGCAACGACTTTTATGCCGAATCGGCTGGCTATTTCCGGGGGTAAGTCACACATACTGTCACATAATAAAGCTATTTTTTCTTCCATTTATTCACTCAACTCCTATAAAGGCTAATAATATTGTAGATTATAATTTAGTATTAAGCAAAGAAATTAATGTGGTTACTTGACTTTATAAGACAAGACCTATAATATAAGTCTGTAAAGTATTTAGCCTTTACACAGGGAGAATCTTAATGATGGAAAAGTTTGAATATGTAGTTATGCTCATGGATTTTTACGGACCTTTGCTGACTAAAAAACAACAGCATGTTTTAAGTTTACATTATGAAAATGACTGGTCACTTTCAGAGATTGCTAATAATATGCAAATAAGCAGACAGGCAGTATATGATTTATTAAAAAGGGCAGAAAATTCTTTACAGGATTATGAAGAGCGTCTGGGACTGCTGCAAAGATTTTTGAATACTCAGCAAGAGATTGATGAAGTTTACCACTTATTGAATAATGCAGAAAACATTAAACCGGATAATATTTATAAAGCTGCCAACATACTGAGGAAAATCAGCAATTTGGTATAAAGAAGTGAAAAGAGGTCCCCTGCTTCTTTTAAGGGTCAGGTTCCTATTAACAAAACAGGTGGCGGGTTCAAATTCCCGCTTTGTTGCAGCAGTGCGAAAGGGTGAGATACTGTGGCATTTGAAGGGCTATCAGACCGGCTTCAGGATATATTTAAAAAGCTTCGTGGTAAAGGCAAAATTAGTGAAGAAGATGTTAAAGTGGCCATGCGGGAAGTTCGCCTGGCTTTACTGGAAGCCGATGTTAATTTTAAAGTGGTCAAGGATTTCGTGGAACGGGTACGGCTGCGGGCGGTAGGACAGGAAGTATTACAGAGTCTGACTCCGGGGCAGCAAATTGTAAAAATTGTTCATGATGAAATGGCAGAGTTAATGGGTGGAGCGGAGAGCAAACTGATTATATCTTCCAAACCTCCCTCAGTATATATGGCTGTTGGCTTACAAGGTGCCGGCAAAACTACTTCAGTAGCTAAACTGGGGAAAAACCTGGTTAAACAGGGGAGAAGACCCTTGCTGGTGGCGGGAGATATTTATCGGCCTGCAGCTATTAAACAGCTGCAAATACTTGGCGAACAGGTGGGAATACCGGTATTTACCATGGGTCAGATAAACCCGGTAGATATTGTGAAGGCTTCCCTGGAATATGCTCATACCCATAATCGCGATATCATTATTCTGGATACTGCGGGCCGACTTCATCTAAATGAAGAATTAATGGATGAATTGAAGCAAATCAAGGAAGTGCTTAATCCGGATGAGATTCTACTGGTAGTTGATGCCATGACCGGTCAGGATGCCGTAAATGTTGCAGAATCATTTAACCAGCAATTAGGCTTAACCGGGGTTGTTTTAACCAAGCTGGATGGTGATACGCGTGGCGGTGCGGCTCTTTCTGTTAAAGCTGTTACCGGTTGTCCTATTAAATATGTAGGTATGGGTGAGAAACTTGATGCTTTGGAACCCTTTTATCCTGATCGTATGGCTTCTCGAATTCTTGGCATGGGTGATATACTAAGCCTGGTTGAAAAAGCTCAGGCTAATATAGATCAGAAAAAGGCCCGTGAAATGGAACAAAAAATCCGCAAACAGGAATTTACCCTGGAGGATTTTTTAGAGCAGATGCAGCAGGTTAGATCGATGGGGCCTCTGGAAGATTTGCTGGGGATGATTCCCGGGATGGGAAAACAAATGAAGAATTTGAAAGGTGACTTTGATGAGAAGGAAATACTTCGAATTGAGGCCATCATTAAATCAATGACGATAGCCGAAAGAAGAGATACCACTATTTTAAACGGCAGCCGGAAAAAACGTATTGCCAGGGGAAGCGGCACGCGGGTGCAAGAGGTAAATCGTTTGTTAAAGCAGTTTGATGAATCCCGCAAACTGATGAAACAGTTTGCTGATATGACCGGGAAGAAGGGTAAACGAGGTGGTATGCCCCCGGTAAAATTTCCCTTTTAATATGAAACCATAAATTTTATTAATATATGGATGTTTTTTAAGGAGGTGATTACGTGGCAACAAAGATCAGACTGAAGAGAATGGGCGCCAAAAAGAATGCTTTTTACAGATTGGTAGTAGCTGATGCCAGATCCCCAAGAGATGGCAGATTTATTGAAGAAATCGGTTATTATGATCCGGGAACCAATCCGGCAACCATAAAGATTAATGAAGAAAAAGCCCTGAAGTGGTTAAGTGATGGCGCCAAACCATCCGATACAGCCAAATCTCTATTGCAGAAACAAGGGATTATGGCGCGCTTTGCAGAAATTCGTAAGTAATTAGGACCAGGCAGGGGGGAAGCAAGTGAAAGAACTGGTTGAGTTTATTGCCAAATCTCTAGTTGACAGTCCTGATGAAGTTGAAGTCAGGGAAGTTGAAGGCGAAAGGTCCATTATTATGGAATTAAGAGTGGCAGCGGATGATATGGGCAAGGTTATCGGCAAACAAGGCAAGATTGCCAAATCGATCCGTACTATTACCAAAGCCACAGCAGCCAAAGAAGGGAAAAGAGTAGCAGTTGAAATTATGAGGGAGGGCTAATTTTTTAGCCCTTTTACCTTTATACTATCAAATAATTGCCTCCCGGGAATAATGAGTGCGATAGCATGATAGCGGCTATGAATAGTACCGGGATGCTGTTAAAGGAAGATGGCAAAAAACGAGGTAAAAGTTTGAAAGAAAATTCTCTCATTACTTTTTGCGCTTTGAGTGAGGCAAAAGGAATGAATATAAATATGTTCCCCGCTTCTTTAAGCGTCAGGGACCTATTATCAAAACAGGTGGCGGGTTATAACGAGGCGCTGTCTCGTTACAGCTGTATCTTAAAACTACTGCGTAGTTTCTTCTGGTGCTTAAATCCCTCATCTCGTTGCAACGGTGCGAAAGAAAACCAGAGGCATTAGCCGTTGCTTAGGCCAGGGAACAAAACCGTTTTTTTAAGCGGACTAAATACCAGGTGGTGGCAAATTGAACGCTAGTGAGTTAATAAGCATAGGCAGAATAGCGGGTACTTACGGGTACGCTGGAATAGTCAAGGTAGTACCGCTGACAGATTTCCCCGAAAGATTTAATAATATGCGCTCAGTAAAATTGCAAATTAGGGATGAGATCAGCGAAGTAGCTATTGAATCCGTTAAACCTTATAGAGATGGATATTTGTTTAAATTTCAGGGTATAGACAGCCGGGAAATAGCTCAGGAGTATCAAAACGCGCATTTGAAAATAGATGAGAGCGAGCTTAACCCTTTGCCGGAAGGCTATTATTATCATTTTCAGCTTCAGGGCATGGAAGTATACGATGAAGAAAGAGGCTGCCTGGGAGTGTTAAAAGAGATCTTGGAAACCGGGGCTAATGATGTATACCTGATAGAGTCTCCGAAATATGGAGAGATACTCATTCCGGCTATCAAAGAGGTTATTCTGGATACTGATATTGAAACCAGGATAATGAAAGTCAGGCTTTTACCCGGACTGATTGATGGTTAACAAAAGCTGAGCTGGCGGAGGTTTCATGAAAATCGATATATTGACTCTCTTTCCGGAGATGTTTGTTTCACCATTGGGAGAGAGTATTATCAAACGGGCCCGGGAAAGAAAATTAGTAAATATTGCGACTATTAATATAAGGGATTTTGCTTATGACAAGCACCAACAGGTTGATGATTATCCTTTTGGCGGAGGAGCCGGGATGGTCATGAAAGCTGATGTTGTTGCTGAGGCTATGGAAAGCGTGAAAAAGCCTGATTCCTGGACAATATTCATGTCTCCTCAGGGTAAACCCCTGAAGCAAAACATAGTTGCCCAGTTGGCCAAGAGAGAACATCTAATCATTCTTTGCGGTCATTATGAAGGAATAGACGAAAGAATAATGCGCCTGGTGGATGAAGAAATCTCCATAGGAGATTATATACTGACTGGGGGCGAAATTCCGGCTATGGTTCTGATTGATGCTGCAATTCGCCTGCTGCCTGGAGTTCTGGGGGGAGAACAATCTCCTTTGGAGGAATCCTTTGCCGGTTTTTTGCTGGAGTATCCTCAGTATACACGACCCGCTTCTTATAAAGAGCACGAAGTCCCCCAGGTACTTCTTTCCGGTCATCATGAGAACATCAGACGGTGGCGCAAGAAACAGAGCCTGCTTAGAACTTTGTTGAAACGTCCTGATCTGCTGCTGGATAGAGATTGGGACCAAGAAGAAACAAGTCTTATAAAAGAAATATTGTTTAACAGGGAGAAATAAAGTGAGGAAATCCCGACTATATATTGCTCTATTACATTATCCCATGTACAACAAACGTATGAATGTAATAACAACTTCGGTAACCAATTTGGATTTGCATGATATTGCACGAGCCGCCCGTACCTACGAAGTGGATAAGTTTTTTATCGTACATCCTTCCGACAGCCAGCATCATTTAGTGGGAGAAATCGTTTCTTACTGGCAGAATGGTTATGGCGGTGAATATAATCCTGATCGCAAAGAAGCATTTAGTATTTTGCAAACAGCTCAAAATTTGGATGCTGTAAAAAAGGAAATTGAGCAGGAGCAAGGAAAAAAGGTACTTACCGTTGCAACCGATGCCAGATTATACCCCAACAGCATTTCCTGTAAAGAACTAAGGAATCATATCTATGCTGAGGAAAAGGTTTTCCTGCTCCTGTTTGGAACTGGTTGGGGAATGCAAAAAGAGGTTTTGGAACAATGTGATTACATAATGCAGCCGCTTGAAGCAGGAAGAAGTTATAATCATTTATCAGTTCGCAGTGCCGTATCAATTATTCTTGATCGGCTCTTAGGGGAATTGTGGTTTGAAGCTTAGTTTTTTCTTGAGATTCCTGGGCTGCTGTGATACAATATTTTTGTTCTGTTTGAATAAGGGTGGTCCGCTGCATTAAATAATGTATGAACACCTTCTGGAAGGAGGTTGGAATTGATGCAAGACATAATCAAATCTATCGAAGAAGAATACTATAAGAACGACCTGCCCCGGTTTGGCCCTGGTGATACAGTCAAAGTTCATGTTAAAGTTGTTGAGGGTACCCGGGAGAGAATACAGATTTACGAGGGAACCGTCATCAAGATCAGAGGTGGCGGCCTTTCACGCACCTTTACGGTAAGAAGGACTACTTATGGCGTGGCTGTAGAAAGAACATTTCCTATTCATTCACCTAAGATTGCCAGGCTTGAAGTTACCAGAAGGGGAAAAGTTCGCAGAGGAAGATTGTTCTACCTGCGCAGCTTGACTGGTAAGAAGGCACGAGTCAAAGAAAAAGGCAGAGTATAGATCTGTAAAAGAAATTTGGGGAGAGAATACCTTCTGGTATTCTCTTTTTCTTTAAGGGGATATCATTAAGGAAAGGGGACACACCATTAAGGAAAGGGGACACACCCCTTGCGGGGAATGTCCCCGTGGCATGGAAAGTCCCCGTGGCATGGAATGTCCCCATGACAGGTTGCCATGGCGGGAATGAGCATATGGCAGTATTAATATAGGGATGAAATGACAGCGGCAAATTTGTGAAAGAGGGCAAATGTATTGAGCATAAACTGGTATCCGGGGCACATGGTGAAGGCCAGGAGAGAGATAGAAGAGAATATAAAACTAGTGGATATTGCAGTAATTCTGCTGGATGCAAGGGCTCCTTTTTCCTGCCGCAACCAGGACCTGGAGAAGATAGCCCGTAACACTAAAATGATTTTTGTTTTGAATAAAAGAGATCTTGCCTATCCGGCTATGACCAGAAGGTATGCGGCAAGTCTGAAAAAACAAGGCTACCTGGTGGCCGCTATGGACTCAACAAATGGCAAAGGTGCGGGAGAAGTGCTTGAACTGATAAACCAGGCTTATCAGGAGCGGGCAGAGGCCATGAAAGTTAAGGGCAGAAGAGTGCGGGCGGCCAGAGTTATGGTAATGGGTGTACCGAACATAGGCAAGTCTACTTTTCTAAATTGCCTGGTTGGGAAAAAGATGGCCCGAACTGGCGCAAAACCTGGTATAACCAGGGGCAAACAATGGATAAGGGTTCGTGAAGATATTGAATTTTTGGATACCCCCGGACTTATGTGGCCTAAAATAAGTGTCGAAGAACAAGGCTTAAAATTGGCCTTGCTCAGTATCGTCGGGGAAAAATCATATAGTGAATATGATGTAAGTCTTTATTTGATCAGGTTATTAAAGGAAAAGTCACCGCAAACCCTGAAAGACAAGTTTAAACTTGATGATCTGGATCAAGCCGATGAAGAAATTCTGAACCGTATTGCTCGCGGGCGGGGGCATTTGCTCAAAGGAGGAAACTTGGATTTGGATAAAACCTGTACATCGCTTATTCAAGATTTTCGCAAAGGGAACCTGGGACGGATTAGTCTGGATTAGTTTGCTTATGGCTGTTTTTTTTTCATACTATTATTAATTCTTCCCGGCCTTTCCTGAAATGCATTTTTTGCATGTCATTTACCAGTTTAAGAGCAGGAAAATTTGCTGGACGACCAATTTCTATCCAAGGCCGCCATGAAAAAGATATCAACTCCTTTTCTCTTTCCTCTTGTATTTCATCATTTTGTTAAATACACAGTGACGCATAAAATCATTTTGTCCTGACTTAATTATTACATGTACAAGTTTCACATGAAAGGACTCATAGCTTTCTTAGCACCTGCTCCGTCGCTCAATGATAACATCTGAGGCTTAGGCACTCAAGGGATACCACGCTCGCGACATCCATACCCCTAGCCCCTTTCCTTCGCTGGGTGTTATTGCCAATATCCGCACTCAATTTATGCATGCTACATTATCAAACAGGAGTTTTCAGGGGTAACTATATAGATGCTGTTTGGCCTATTGAATATAGGTCTATTTTCTCAAGACTACTTAGTTAATTAGCAGTACAATAGGAAAAGATGCAGCAAAATCAATAAAAAAGAGTGTAGAATATGCATTTCGTTTTATAATCGACTGAATATATATTTGCAGGAGTGGACTAATTGTTAAGAAGGTTATTAATAATAACAGTCCTTATCACCATAGGTGTATCAGCCTCATTGAATCTATATGCCTATACTATTACGGACAATATACCTGAGCAGAAAACCATTGACAACCAGGCCGTCATAGATCGTGTTGAAACGATTACCTTAACTGCGGCTGGTGATTGTTTGATGCATAATACCCAAATCAGTTCAGGGCTGCAAGCAGATGGCAGCTATCGTTTCGATACTTTTTTTACAGAGGTAAAGGGTCTAATTGCCGAAGGGGATTATAGCAGCACCAATTTTGAAGCAG
>JAQUBU010000197.1 GCA_028686565.1 Syntrophomonadaceae bacterium | reverse complement strand
CAAATCAGAAACTGGACGAATGACAGGCATTATACTCACCTCGCAATATATTGTGATACTATTATATCATAATAATGATAAAACAATTCATTATTTTGCTGACAACTTATCAAGTGACCATAATAATCCAGTAATATACTTAAAGAATGCAGTAATAACTTGAACAATAAAACCCCAGTATTATTTCATTAATGTGGTTATGAACATATAAAAATATTGATAGGAACGAGACTCACCCTCGTGACTTCTGACCCACTGTTATAATTTAGGGAAACAACCAGACAATTTATTTGAGATTCCTGGTGATGTTCAGGTAATGGATATGTCAGCATTGCCGGATATGTCTCAATTTCCCAATATACCAAATCAGTAACAAAATCATTAAGAAACGCCGGGGAATAACCCCGGCGTTTTTGCGGCCAACGGCCAACAGAGGGACCGTTCTTTTTGTTGGCTATTAATGTTGACAATCTTAGTTTCATTAAAACGGTTAATTTTCTGTTTGCCTTTCTAAACTTAAGGACACCAGAATGCGAAAACTTGAATCCAAGGTAAAAGCATAGGTTGCATTATTTCTAAATGTTTGTAATAGAGACCTTTGTCCTATATATTGACAATACGCACCCCTTTTGTTTCAATAAACATTAAGCTTATTTTCACAGCAATTTACCGAGATGAGGAATTTTATATTGAATGATATACATATTGGGCCGGACTCAGAGCAGAAATTTTTAACCGGGCTTGCCCTCTTCAACATACAACGGGGTAAGCTTTTTGCCGTCATTATAATGAGCATCGAACTGGTATTGCTGCTGGTTGACATATTTTCCCGCTGGTTGGATACGACTTTCAGATTCAACTGTTATGCCCTTATGTACATGATCATGATTATAGTAACCGCTTGTATGTGGTATATACTGACCCGACTTGAAAAATGCGGCAAGCTAGATCCCCGTCATTTGAAAATGGTCGAGCCGGCGGCCCTTGTCTATCTTATTTTTTTAATGAGCTGGGGGGCGGTGATTGCTCTCCTCGATCAAGATTTGTACGCTAATGTTGTTGCATATCTGGTAATTATGCTGGTTGGTTCGTCCATGTTTTACATAAAACATAGCCGCCTTTCGATACCGCTATTAATTTCTGCCGCGATTTTGATGATTGGGCTGCCCTTTTTCCAACCTTCCCGGGATATTCTGATCGGACATTATGTTAATACTGCCATTTTCTTGATCTTCTCATGGGTTACGGCCCGCAGTAATTACCGCAACTACGTGAAGAACTTTTCAAATCAGCAAAACATTGAAGAAAAATCCGTGTTGCTCACCCGGATAAACGATGAATTGCGTCTGGAGATACAGTCCAGAATACAGGCTCAAAAGGAGTTGGAAGCCGCCAACGCGCAGCTTACCGCCATATCTTCCCTCGATGCCCTGACCGGCATCCCCAACCGCCGCAAACTGGATGAATTGTACAACCGGCTATGGCCCGAGGCGGTTAAGGAACAGATTCCCATTGCCGTTTTTATGATCGACATCGATTTCTTCAAACTATACAATGATTGTTCTGGGCATCCGGCCGGCGACCGTTGTCTGCAATCGGTGGCCGGAGTTTTAAATGGATGCCGGCGGGACAGTAGTGACCTGGTGGCCCGCGTGGGCGGGGAAGAATTTTTATTCGCGGCCACCGGCCTCGACAAGAACCAAGCTTTGCTGCTGGGAGAAAAAATCCGCACAGGAATCGAATCCCTCTGTCTGGAACACCCCGAATCTATTATCGGGCCTTATATTACAGCCAGCGTGGGAATCAACTGGATCATTCCCGGCAGCACAGACCGGGTCATCACCAGCATAGAACGGTCTGACCAGGCCTTGTACCAGGCCAAGCAGGACGGCCGGAACCGGGTGGTTATCTACGGAGAATGAAGTCAAGACATAATTGGTAAACATGTCTGACACTTTAGCATGTCTGGCTTCGACCCTGCTTGCCGTGTCATTTTAATCAACGGATAATTACGGTAATTAGCAAGATCCATTCTCTTTATTATAACTACCTTTTGGTTTGTATTTGCATTTGCTATCCGGTGCGGAATCCTACGGAAGCGGTTTAAAGGGTATCATATTGAACCAGGCAGTCCAAACAGCTTTGGACAAGACCAAACCGGTTATTATGGAATACTACTCGAAGAAGCTTTCATTCAAAAAAAGTAGAAATCGATGAAGGTAAGCTCTATACAATAATTGAATTTAGGTTCTGTGAGAACAGAAATGCCCGGGGCTTGAGGTTGTCCATCCAAACTACCCTTTATATTTAAATTTCCGCGTCTCGCCCGCAATATTTACGCTGACTATACTGAACAAATTGAACCGTTTGGTTTAGCGGTTAAAACAGGAAAAGCTTGAAGATACTCTGGATAAGCTCCGGTATAGATTCGGCCAGCTTTCAGTTCAGCGGGCGATTCTTCTAAAAGACCACGATCTTGGCAGTATCAATCCCAAAGAAGACCATGTTAATCACCCTGTTTCATTCTTAAGGAAAGAAAACTACCATAATGAAAGAAAAGCGATATTCCAACCCGAACAAAGTATATGTGAGCGTCAAAGCCATTTTCAATCCCGATGGGGGATGCAGGCCTACTTCACTCATATGGGAAGACGGAAGGGAATATGAGATCAACAAGGTTACTGATATCCGCCAGGCTGCCAGCCTTAAGGCCGGCGGATTAGGAATCAGATACACATGCAGAGTAGGGAACAGGCAGATTTATCTTTTTCTTGAGGACGATCGCTGGTTTATGAAAAGAAAGGATTAAAGGTTAAAAGAGGGAACTCTTTTAAGAACAGTTATTTTACGAGTATATTGGATTAAACCGGCTATTCCTCCTATACCACTTGGATGGTACTTCATTTAATGCTTGAATAAAGGGAGCAGAATTGTTTGATAGATATTGAATTTTTCAGGGATTTAGATCTGGAGAACTTACTTTTGCTTGTACCAGAGTTGGTCGAAACTGTGGGCTGCAAGCAAAACCATCCTGGCCATAATTGGGATGTGTTCATTCACACTATTAAAGTGGTTGAGCAAGTCCCCATGGACTTAACATTAAAGCTTGCAGCTCTCTTACATGATATTGGTAAGCCCGAAAGTAAAGTAATAGGAGAAGATGGCTTTGACCACTTCTGGGGACACGAAGAAATTGGAGCGCAAAAAGCAGAGTCAATCCTGAAACGTTTAAATATTGATGAATCGCAAATGAACGCTATATTAGTATTAGTTCGCCTCCATGATACAAAAATTGGTAGTAATCTCAGTGAAATGGAGAGGGCAATACACAAGTACGGCAAGAACTTTATTGGTAAGCTGCTTGTTTTACAGCAAGCAGATCTTATTTGCCACAGTGAGGATTATTGCGCAAGAAAACTCCCAAAATGGCAAGAAATATATGATTTATATCAAACGGCCTTAGAATTATAGACATTTCTCAACAAATGCTTATGTATATAAATAATATTTTGGGTTTATTTCGTATCCAAAGTGGTGTGGGGAGCCCTCTGACCCCGGTTATTTGAAGAAATATGAGAGAGTTTGTTGTTTATGAATGAGAATATTATACTTCGCGAAATAATTTGCAGATCGGCTTTGAACAAGACTGGTATTCCAGGCTACCAGTATTGCATCAATCCATATGTAGGGTGCGCACATAATTGTGTTTATTGTTATGCCTCTTTTATGTGCAGATTTGCTGGTCACCAGGAAAAATGGGGAGATTTCCTTGATGTTAAAGTGAACCTCCCCGATGTTTTGGCCAAACAATTGAGCAGTAGGAAGAGAAAGGAAGGCAAGGTTTTGCTGGGCTCGGTAACCGATGTCTATCAGCCCGCCGAAATTTCTTACAAAATTACTCACGCCAGCTTAAATATATTAGCTGGTTATCAGTACCTGGATGTTCATATTTTAACCAAGTCTGCCTTGGTACTGAGGGATCTGCCGATTCTACGGCAATTACCCGCCTGTGAAGTAGGATTCACAATATCCACTTTAGATCGTAACATTGCTCAAGTGATGGAACCCGGCGCCTCT
The DNA here is from genome assembly GCA_028686565.1 of Syntrophomonadaceae bacterium. Classification (GTDB taxonomy): domain Bacteria; phylum Bacillota; class Syntrophomonadia; order Syntrophomonadales; family Syntrophomonadaceae; genus JAQUBU01. The sequence continues at coordinate 759 of JAQUBU010000197.1, read as the reverse complement.
CCACCCCAAATTCGCATTGCCGCAGCCCAGCAATTAATTAAAGCAGGTATACCTGTCTGGGTTTTTATTGCCCCTTTACTTCCTGGCTTAACGGATACAGAAGAATCTTTGACCCTTCTTCTGACAACACTTCGGAAATCAGGCATCCGAACTATATTAGTTGATTTTCTAAATCCGTATTCAGCTGTAACGAGGCGTTTAAGAAACACTTATAGCCAGCATTTCCCTAAAGCTTTGCCAGCGTTCGAAGATTATCTAGCCCATATGGGAATTTATCGTGATAGAATTAAATGCCGGCTTGATCAGATCAGCAAATATGTCGGTTGCAATCCCTGTTTAGTATAATATTTATTGAGAAAACGCATATAGTTGTAAGACTGCACGCAGGACAGCAGTTTGCATACTGTTTTCTAGAAATATGATCAGGATCAAATTTTATCTTCTATCACGAGAACTTTGTCATTCCAATAGGGCTGTGAATATAGCTATGGTTTTTGTCACAGACGGTAATATTGACCGACCAGAATACATTATCATTGGAATCCACTTCTGTTTCAATTTTGTAAGGGAAGGAGTCACTCATTTTCACGAAAAGGCCCTCCTTTTCCAAGTATTCCAATAATTCCTCGTCCCAAGCCTCTTCAATGTCAATATACGAAATAAATATGATCAAGTTGATTACATCGTCTGTTTTCCTGCATTCCATTCGGTACTTTCGATAATCTGAAAGCTGTCCTTCGGCATAACCAATATTCCAGG
>JAQUBU010000013.1 GCA_028686565.1 Syntrophomonadaceae bacterium | reverse complement strand
AATGCTGATGAAGGAGAACCCGGCACCTACAAAGACCGTATAATAATGGAAAATGACCCCCAGAGTGTTCTGGAGGGGATGGCCATTTGCGGTTACGCTATTGGTTCCAATAAGGGATATATCTATTGCCGGGGGGAATACCCCTATGTAGTTGAAACACTTAATAAAGCTATAGCTCAGGCTAAAGACAAAGGAGTTTTAGGTAGTTTTGATATTGAAGTACGTATGGGCGCCGGAGCTTATGTCTGTGGTGAAGAAAGTGCGTTGATCGAATCCATCGAGGGACACCGCGGCGAGCCTCGTTTCAAACCACCTTTCCCGCCCGTTTCGGGACTATGGGGCAAACCAACTATTGTTAACAATGTTGAAACCTTTGCCAATATACCGGTTATCCTGGAAAAGGGCTCGGAATGGTATAAGGGCATTGGTGCATCTTCTTATCCTGGCACCAAGGTTCTTACCCTGACCGGTGATATTGTCAACCGGACAGTTATTGAAGTCCCCACCAACACCACTATTCGTCAAGTTCTTTTTGACTTCGGCGGTGGTATCGTGGGCGGCAAGAAATTCAAAGCGGTGCAAATCGGCGGTACTTCGGGCGGTTTCATTCCTGAAGCCTTCCTCGATACTTCCATCGATTTTGATTCCATGGGAACCATCGGTGCGGTACTTGGTTCCGGAGCAGTCTTTGTCATGGATGAAACCCGCGATATAGTGGATGTAATTGAGAAGATAGCCAAGTTCTTTGAACATGAATCCTGTGGCAAGTGCACACCCTGCCGGGAAGGGACCAAGCGCATGCATGAGATGGCTCATCGCATCAAGGACGGTCAAGGAGCAGTTGGCGATCTGGACTTAATGGAAAGACTGGGTATGGTCATGACCAGGGCCTGCCTCTGCGGTTTAGGCCAGGCGGCGCCGTCACCTGTGCTTACCACCTTGAAACATTTTAAAGCCGATTATGCGTCCAAGTTTAACTAGAGTTAAATGCTAATATCATAAACAATTTTCTTGAATTAGAGCAAAGGCGAAAGGGGAGTTTCGACTTCCCTTTCCGCTCTAAAACCCAAGATATCAGGTTCCTAAGCGGACCCGATATTCGTATCGTAATCATGATACCCATTATTGAGGGACAGGGGGACAGGGGAAAGGGACAGGGGAGGGACAGGGGGACAGGAACCTTGTCCCTAACGACAGGGACAGGGGGACAGGAACCTTGTCCCTAACAAATTCACGTGGGGAGAGGGACAAGGTTCCTGTCCCCCTGTCCCTCCGTTCGATTTTTTAAACAAAAGCTACTGCTATAATACTGAACAAGAACGAAGCTATTACCAGTCCGGCAATTACGTAGACTGCTCTCCTCTGTTTCTTGTTTTGCATACCTTTGTTCATGAAACTCATTGTCCTGCCTCCTCATTTATGTCAATGCTCAATAGGTCATTACAATAATATCAAGGTCTGGTAATAGTAATTACCAGACCTTGTATAATACTAATATTTCGTTTGAATAATCCGGTTACCATACTGATAATTTTAACCAGAAGGTTATTTTTCCAGTTTTAGAACTTTTTCTTCTTGCGCGCCGCTTCAGATTTTTTCTTTTTCTTAATACTAGGTTTTTCGTAGTGATCATGCTTCCTAATATCTTGCATAACTCCTGACTTTTGGCAGGAACGTTTAAATCTTTTTAAAGCACTGTCCAGGGATTCGTTTTTCCCAACTTTAACTTCGCTCATTATTTCCCTCCCCTCATCCAACCAGGCTGAGATAAATGCCATTTTATTTTACTATTATCCACTGCATAAAGTCAAGCCTAACCGGGAGGCCAGCTTAATTCGCGCCCTCCTAACAGATGATAATGCAGGTGCAAAACCGTTTGCCCACCCCATATGCCACAATTGTTTACCAGGCGATAGCCCTGTTCGCTTATTTTCAGATCTTTAGCAAGTCGGGCAGCAGTTAGCTGAATATGTCCAAGTAAATCGTTGTGTTGTTCACTAATTTCCGCAAGTGAAGCTATATGCTCCTTGGGTATGATTAGTATATGAACTGGAGCAGCTGGGTTTATATCATTGATAGCAATTATCTTGTCATCCTCAAATACGATCTGAGCAGCGATTTCCCGGGATACGATCTTGCAAAACAGGCAATTAACGGTCATTTTTTCACCTCCATCTCCTGAAAGTGCTAAAAATAGCTACTTTAAACTAGATAAATATTTTTATTCATTTTATCAAATAATAGCTCTAAATCAAATTAAACTTTTTATAAAAATCATAATTGGTGGTGAAACGATGATTCATATTCATAAAAATGCAGCTTTGCTTGATCGTATTATCAGATTTATATTATCCCTTGCGTTCTTTGGATTAGGCTTATTTGGTACCTATTCGCCTCTGTGGCAAGCGATATTCTTATTGTTGGGCACAGCTGAGTTATTAACATCAGCAACTGGTTATTGACCCGTTTATGCACTTATGGGTTGGTCAACCCGTTAAGAATACTCCCCTGTGCTATGCCATTTTCGCTTCCCCGGATAACAACACTGATAAAACTGCCGACCATATTGCTTGATGCTTCAAACTCCACATTTATGTAGTTGTCGCTGGTACCTACATACCTGCGGTCCCCCGTTTGTCTTTCCACAACCACCTTTAACTCATTGCCGTATGAGTCCTTCAAAAAACTATCCTGTTTGATTTTAGCTAACCGCAGCAATTTGTCACTCCTTGACTTTTTTTCTTGCTCGCTAACTTCAGGCTGCAGCAACGCAGCCGGTGTTCCCGGCCGCTTGGAATACTTGAAAACATGTAAATCGCAAATCGGCAGAGCCTCCAGCAATTCATAACTATCTTGAAAATCCTCTGCTTCTTCACCGGGAAAGCCAACCATGATATCAGCAGCAATAGCTATACCCGGTATGTTCCGGGCGATTTTTTGCACCATATCTCTGTAATATTCACGTTTATAACGTCTGTTCATAGCTGTCAATATTTTGTTGCTGCCGCTTTGCAAGGGAATATGAAAATGGCGGCACAGTTTCTCCTCGCCAGCTGCCAGCTTAATAATTTCTGCACTGATTTCCAGCGGCTCCAGCGAGCTCAATCTAATTCGATAATCCCCTTCTGCTTTGTCCAGCAACATAAGCAGAAGTTTGTGTAAGTTCCACTTCTCCAAGTCCAGGCCATACATACCGGTATGTATTCCAGTTAAAACTATTTCCCGGTAGCCTAAGCCAAGCAATTGCTGCACTTCATTCAGAACATCTTCAGGCAGCTTACTGCGTACCGGGCCGCGGGCGTAAGGTACAATACAATATGAACAAAAACTCTGGCACCCATCCTGAACTTTCACAAAAGCCCGGCTTCGCTGCATATGCTGCATATAATGAACTGCTTTTGGCTTATCATTGGCAGTAATAGGCTGGACTATTATTTTTAATTGCTGCTCCCCATCCTGTGCTTCCCAATCTTCAATAATATTTACTATATTGCCCTTATCCCTATTACCCACTACCAGAGTCAATCCCTCAATTTGTGCCAATTGTACAGAATCAGTCTGGGCAATACAGCCTGTAGCAACAATTATCGCCTGGGGATTATTTCTGATTGCACGTCTTATCATGGCACGTGATTTACGGTCACTTATATGTGTTACAGTACAGGTATTGATGACGTAGACATCAGCATATTCATCAAAGTTTTTAACAAGATAACCTTTTTTCAGGAATTCATTTCTTATTTTATCGGTTTCTACTTGGTTCACTTTGCAACCCAAGGTATGAAAAGCAACTGATTTCATAATTATTATCCTCGTATAATATTTTTAGAGCCACAAATTGACTCAATTTCCAGTTAAATAAGAGTTCATTAGTGTTCGGGAACCGGTTTCCACATTACAGGGTGCCGGAGACCACCGAACTCAATATTATTTTTACCATCAGAACTAAGGTTACTTGGTTATTCAGGTTTTTAGGTGAAATCACCCCTTGAATCTATTATTTTTTCCAATTTGTTTTATTTACCCCATTGACATTTCACCGCTGGGCTTATCCCAGTTCACCATATTCGTACAATACAATACCGGCTGCTGTTAAGCCAGCGGTTTCTGTTCTCAGAATATTAGGTCCCAATCCGGCAACAAACACATTGCACCGCCTGGCCTCTTCAACTTCCTGAGGTGAAAAACCTCCCTCCGGTCCCACCAGCAAGTATATTTCCCTTTCCATAAAACAGTGGCGATTTGCCTTCAATATTGTCCCCAGTCTAATTTGCGATTCATGTTCATAAAGCATAATGACCGGATTCTCTCCCATGTTATTAAATAAAGCAGTGAAATCACTTACTGCTTCAACTTTTGGTATTGTATTGCGGCGGCACTGTTTGCATGCCTCCTGCGCTATCAGCTGCCACCTCTGCACTTTTTTTACGGCTTTATCACTTGTAAGACGCACTACACTGTATGCGCTGGTCAATGGTATTATGCTCGTAACGCCTATTTCTACTGCCTTTTGTATAATAGTATCCATTTTATCGCCTTTGGGTATTCCCTGAACAAGAATAATCCGTACTGCCTGCTCCCGGTGTGTTGCCACTTTCACTTCTATTTCTGCCTTCAATATCTCTTTTTCTTTTTCGAGCAATTTGACCTGGTATTCATTGCCTGCACCATCAAAAACCAATACCGGATCACCGGCTTTTAGCCGCAATACCTTTTCAATATGCCGGGCTTGGGCAGCATCTATATGTACAATCTGGCCATAAATGTTTTCCGGAGCAACAAAAAAGCGGTGCATAAACACACCCCCCAAAGAAATTTCGAATGCTTGCTGAATTATAACTCAAATTTAGCAGTTGACCGGTTAGTACAGCAAAGAAACGATTACTTTGCAACTCTGTTGTTGCGAGCGTAGCGAAGATATCTATTCAATAGCAAATTTATCGTTAAAAAAACTCATAAATAAACTAATTCATTAATATATAAACATAATAGTCTTTTCGCATTGTATCCACCTTTAAGAATAAGATTGCCGCGCTTCGCTCGCAATGACAGGTTGGCGCTGCGCTCGCAATTATCACGGGTAATAACCCGCCACGGTAAACGAAAAGCGTCAGATCGTTTTTTTATTTATGTAGTCAATTACCGGGGAAGATTGCCGCGCTGCGCTCGCAATGACAGGTTGGCGCTGCGCTCGCAATGACAAGTACTCTAGTACTCTGTAAAATCTAAAACTTTAATTCCCACCGGCCAAATATTCGCAGGTCTTCGTTGTCGTCAATCGCAATACGTCCAGTATTACTCACTCCTCCGCCTCCCCCTGCGAATATTTTTCTCGGAGGGTAAAATAAACTTTTAGACTTTACAAAGTACTAGTTTCATAGCAATGGCACTAGTTTCATAACAATGACAAGTACGCTATTTCATAGCAATGACAGGAAGGCACTGCGCTCGCAATTATTACGCGCTGGGCGCACTACAATAAATGAATACTTTTTGCGGTTCTGATTTATAATTTTACCATGGCACGAGTTCGATTGTCATTGTCACAATGAGGTCGACTCGCAATATGAAAGTACCCCTGTCGCAATGACATTTTAGCAGCTACCGCACTATATCGTATTAAAGCATCGGAGGAAACTGCGGAGCAGTTTTTCTTGCACCGTTGCAACGGCGGGCAGATTGAATCCTGCCGCTTCGTTATAATTTTTTTGCTGCTACCCCAACCCAATCAACATCTGTAAGCATTTGCTCAATTACAAAACCATGCGTTTCGAGCTGCTTTTTCACCCCGGGCCAGCGGCTGTCCACGATACCGGAACCAAACAAGTAACCTCCCGGAGCCAAAACTTTTGCAGCTTCCGGAATGAGCAGATTGACTACTTCAGCGGTAATATTAGCCAGGATCATATCGGGTTGCTTTTGCTGTATTTCCTCTATAATATCCCCGGCCTGAGCATCGATAATGGTTTCCAAGTTGTTCAAAGCAATATTTTCACGGGCAATTTTCACAGCCAATTCGTCAACATCCATAGCAAAAACCTTGGCTGCACCTAATTTAGCCGCTGCTATAGAAAGGATTCCCGAACCGCAGCCGGCATCAACAATGCTTTCCTGGCCTTTGACATATTGATCAACAAATTTCATGCAAAAACGTGTTGATGCATGTATGCCGGTGCCAAATGCCATACCCGGATCAATATTGATGATTACCTCGCCTTCTTTTGCCTGGTATTCTTCCCATGATGGTTTAATAACCAATCGCTCACCTATCTTGAAAGTATGATAATACTTTTTCCAGGAGTTTTCCCAGTCTTCATCCCTGACCTCATCGATAAATACCTTGCATTCCACATTAAAATTTTCTTTGACCATATCCAAACAGGAATGCAGTTCATCAAGAACCTGGCGATCTTCTGGAAAATAGGCTTTAACTACCACAAATTCATGATCCAGAAAATCAGGTGAAACTGATTCAGGATTCCATGCATCGTTATTTACATATTTGCGCGCTGCCTGAGGATCTTCAATAATAACTCCGCCAGAACCCAGACGGTGAAAAATACCGGCAATAGCTTCTACACATATACCTTCTGTTAGAACACTAACCTCTTTCCACTTCATAAATACTCCCTCTATCCCATTGCATCCTTAAATTTTTCAAATATGCCTTTTTTGTTTTGTTTATCATCACTATCTTCAAAGAATTGCCCAAGCAAGTCTTTTTGCTTGCGGGTCAATTTCTTTGGTATTTTTACCTTAATTATTATTTTTAAATCACCCATTCGGTGGCTGTGCAAATGGGGTATTCCTTTACCTTTAACTGTTATCACATCACCTGGCTGGACACCTTCTGGTATGATCAAGTTGTGGACTGCCCCGCCCAGCAGAGGTATCTCAACCTCGGCACCCAGTGCTGCCTGCACAAAATCAATTTCCAGATTTCCAATCAGGTTGGTACCTTCACGCTTGAACGTAGGATGTGGTCTTACTATGATACTTATATATAAATCCCCGGCTGGTCCGCCCCTGGCACCCTGTTCTCCTTCACCTGATATGCGCAGCCGCGAACCGCTGTCAATACCGGCGGGAATGCGTACTTCGATTTTGCGCATCTTTCTTACCTGTCCGGTACCTTTACAGCCTGAACAAGGTTTTTCAATTATCTTGCCTTCGCCATGACAACGACTGCAAGTCCTGCTGCTTTCAAAACGGCCAAAAGGAGTACTTTGTACAGTACGCTGCTGTCCGCTGCCCTGGCAGGTGGGACATGTTTTAACACTTGACCCCTCTTGAGCGCCACTGCCATTACACTTGGTACATCCTTCCATCCTGGGTAATTCAATTTCTTTTTCCAGTCCAAAAACCGCGTCTTCAAAGCTTATATCCAGGCGCAGTTCCCGATCCGCACCGCGCTGCGGTCCGCTTCTCCTCCGCTGTCCACCGGCGGCATTGCCAAATATCAGATCAAAGAGGTCGCCAAAACCGCCTCCCATATCCTCAAAACCTCCAAATCCTCCAGCACCAGCATTGCGGGTAGGATCAAAGGCATCATGACCATAGCGGTCATATACTTCTCTTTTCTGAGGATCACTAAGGATTTCATATGCATCACTAATTTCCTTGAACTTTTCACCTGCTTGAGGATCATCGCGATTAACATCAGGGTGATATTTTCTGGCCTTGCTGCGATAAGCCTTTTTTATTTCTTCGGGTGAAGCTTTAGTATCAATTCCTAAAACCTCATAGAAGTCGCGCTTAGCGGACATTATTTCCCACCTTCCTAAAACAGGGCATACCCGGAAGCAATAACCTCCGAGTATTATACCCTACCCCATTCATTTTACATCCTTTGCCTAGTAATTAAAATGCTAATATAGCTTATGATAATTACCTGCTATTTTATTTTGTTTCATCATCAGAAACATGGTAATCAGCGTCAAAAACCTCTTCTCCACCTGCTCCGCCTTCTTCTGATTTATTGGCTTCTTCATACATTTTGCTGGTGAAAGCAAAAACTGCCTCCATAAGTGCATCGGTTTTGGCTTTAATATCATCAATGTCACTGCCCTCTAGAGCCTGAGTCAATTCCTCTTTACCCTTTTCTATCTTGCTTTTGGCATCTTCATCAATTTTTTCGGCATAATCCTTGAGCGTTTTGTCCGCCTGATATATCGTGCTGTCTGCTGCATTACGAGTTTCTATTTCTTGCAGACGTTTTTCATCTTCATCAGCATACATTTCGGCATCTTTGACCATACGCTCAATCTCATCATCTTTCAGGCCGCTGGAAGAAGTAATAGTTATTTTCTGTTCCTTACCTGTAGCCATATCTTTAGCCGTAACATGAACAATGCCATTAACGTCAATATCAAATTTTACTTCGATCTGCGGAATACCACGCGGTGCCGCCGGTATTCCTCCCAACTGGAATCTGCCCATTGTAATATTATTGCCGGCCATTTTCCTTTCCCCTTGCAAGGCATGGATATCAACTGAAGTCTGCCCATCAGCGGCAGTTGTGAAAATCTGGCTCTTTGCAGTTGGGATCGTTGTATTCCGCTCAATAATACGGGTAAATACGCCTCCCAAGGTCTCTATTCCTAATGACAGCGGAGTTACATCAAGCAGGACTACATCAGTTACTTCTCCAGTCAATACCCCGGCTTGAATAGCGGCTCCTACAGCTACAACTTCATCAGGATTAATCCCTTTAAAAGGATCTTTGCCAGTAATGTTTTTAACTGCTTCCTGTACAGCAGGAATTCGAGTTGATCCTCCCACCAGGATGATTTTATCGATCTCGTTGGCTTTCAATCCAGAATCCTTGATAGCTTGGCGAGTGGGTCCCATGGTTTTTTCCACTAATTCTGAAGTCATATCATTAAAGCGGGCTCGGGTAAGGGTTCTTTCCAAATGCAGCGGTCCATCTTGAGTCGCTGTAATATAAGGAATATTGATATCGGTACTCATCACTCCGGAGAGTTCGTGTTTGGCCTTCTCAGCTGCCTCTTTGAGACGATGTAAGGCCATTTTATCATTGCGCAAGTCTACCCCGTTTTCTTTTTTGAATTCCTGTACCAGCCAATCAATTATTTTATCATCAAAATCGTCTCCACCCAGACGGTTATTGCCACTGGTGGCTTTAACTTCAAATACCCCATCGCCAATTTCTAAAATCGATACGTCAAAAGTGCCTCCACCCAAGTCAAATACCAGAATAGTCTGGTTTTCGTCCTTATCTAAACCATAAGCCAGTGCCGCTGCAGTCGGCTCATTAATAATCCTTAACACTTCCAGTCCTGCAATTTTACCGGCATCCTTGGTTGCCTGACGTTGCGAGTCGGTAAAATATGCTGGAACGGTAATAACTGCCTGACTGATTTTATCCCCCAAATAAGCTTCAGCATCATTTTTTAATTTTTGCAAAACCATGGCTGATATTTCCTGCGGGGTATATTTTTTGCCATCGATATCCACCTTATAATCGGTGCCCATCTTTCTTTTGATAGATACTATAGTTCTGTCTGGATTGGTAATAGCCTGGCGTCTCGCCACTCTTCCTACCAACCTTTCATTACTTTTCGAAAAACCTACCACTGATGGAGTTAAACGTTCTCCCTCGGCATTAGTGATAACTGCGGGCTCATTACCTTCCATTATTGCTATTACCGAGTTGGTAGTTCCAAGGTCTATTCCTACAACCTTGCCCATTAAAAAACACCTCCAATTATTATAATGAGGGTAAGTATATTAATTAGCCCTCTATAAAATCATGTAACACACCTTCGCGACAGACATACAGTAATGTGGAAGAAGAGGGTAAAGGCGAGGAATTATGGCATTAACAATCCTTACGATATGTTTGCTTAATCGCAAGCCTTTATACTATCTTCAATAGTGAGTTTAGGGCTCTTCTGCCACCTTGTAAGCGATCGGAGTTCGGAATCGTTGTCTTTCCCGCGTGCCCGCAGGGTATAGAGCAATTAATACGGTATGGATTGAACGATTCTCTGTCACTGCTCCCTAGTTACTTACTTTAACCAGACTGGGTTGAATAACCCGGCCATGCATGGTGTAACCTTTCTGGAATTCTTCGATAACCGTATTCTCCGGATGTTCGCTGCTGCCTTCCACGGTTAGGGGCTGGTGATATTGGGGATCAAAAGGCTGGTGCAAAGCATCAATCGCCACTACTCCCTCCTGCTTTATCGCCTCATGCAAGCTTCGGGCTATCATCTCCACCCCTTTGCTTAGTATCTCATAATCCTGCTTTTGATGGGATGAACTCAATGCTCGGTCAAGATCATCTAAAACCGGTAAAATCTTCTTAATCATAGGCAGAGTAGCAAATCTAATGTACTCTTCACGCTCTCGGGCGGCCCGTTTTTTAATATTATTCATCTCCGCCAGGGTACGCAGATAAAGATCATAATTCTTCTGGGCTTCTTGTTTGATTTTATCCAACTCCTGTCTTAGACTGCTCATTTCATCTATTTCGGGAGTCTGAGTTTGTTGATCCTTTTCGGCCTCGACTTCTCCCTGTTCATTTTTATATTCCACTTGCTCTTCATTCATGAACTATTTCACCTCTATTCCCATATATCAACATTCTCTGTATTGCCTGCATCTTCTTTCATTTTTATTATGGTGTTGATCCTTAAGATGGCTACCGCAACTTCGCCAGCCGCCTTGAGTGCATGGATTTTAACTAAAGCCGGATCTACGATCCCACTTTTCATAACGTCAATAAGTTTGCCTTTTTCAGAATCCAGAGTTATTGAATCACTCCCATTTTTTCTCTGAGCAACAACTACATCACCTAACTTCTCCAGCGGGTTAAACCCTGCATTACTGACCAGACAGGAGAAAGGCTTTATTAAAGCTTCCTTGACACACAGCACCCCAAATGAGGTCATGCCCTCAACATCCCGGGCCACATCTTCCATATGGGCTGCAAGCCACACTTCGATTGCGCCTCCACCAGGAACTACTCCACTCTGAACAGCAGCTTGAACTGCCGATGCTGCATCCCGGGCCATACGTTCCCGCTCGTCAACAACTTCCTCTGTAGAGGCTCCAATTAATACTGTTGTCCAGTTCTCACCTCCACCGTCATAAACACAAGTATGTTCAAGCTTTTCATCTATTTTCACCAACTTCGCGCGGCCCATATAGCTTTTTAATGTCTCGGTATCACGATTGAGACTATGGCGTTTAATTTTTTTTGCTCCGCTATGCTTGCACAATCTTTCTATTTCCCGTGAAGAAACTCTATGTAATACCATAACCCCTGCTTCGGTGAAAATTTCTTCAGCTATATCATCTATACCCCGGTCAACTACTACCATCTTTACTCCCAGACGGCAAATCTTTCTAAGGTTTTCTTCATATTTTTCGCGAGCCTGCAAATAGTATTGAAACCCGCTTTCATTTTTCAAAGCTTCACGCTCGATTTCTTCCGGACTCAGTGCATCATCTACAACCATTATTAAAGGTTTTTCCAGCGTTAACGGCATATCTTTGTTGACTGCCTGCTTGTTGAGCAAAACACCACGAAAAACCTGACTGGATGATAATTCCCTGGCCACCACGGCATCAGCAAATTTGTAGTCACGATCTTTAAGCCTTTGTATACCTACCAGCTGAGCGCCTTTAATTACCAGCCTTGCCAGGTCTTTATGACCTCGTCCCGCAATTTCGGCAATATTGTATAGAAGCTTATCCTCAAGTGAATTTATATTCCTGCTTTGTTGTTTAATAAGATTGAGGGCAGCATTGACACCAATAGTAATTCCTTCAATAACCCGTGTTACCGGCACTCCTTTGATTACCTGTTCGGCTCCTTCGGTAACCAATGCACCGGCAATAATAGTTGCTGTGGTGGTTCCGTCTCCTACCTGGGACTGCTGAGCCCGGGCGGTATTTATTATCATACGGGCAACAGGGTGTTTGACCTCCATCAGTTTGAGAATAGTAACACCATCGTTGCTTATTACCACATCACCAAATTTATCAACCATCATTATATCGAGTCCTTTGGGGCCAATGGTTCCCTCAACCGCCTGGGAAATAACCCTGGCGGCACTCGCATTGCTTAATAAAGCTTGAAAGCGTTCATCTCCAGTTTGCCCGCTGGCAAGTCCATTTTCAGCCATATCTTCCTCCTTAACATCTGACGTACCACTGGTTACATTCCAACCCCTATATCCAAACCACATATATATTCTCATATCATAGGGACATTCCCTACCATGGTAACATTCTCATGCCACGGGGACATTCCATACCACGGGGACATTCCCCCCAAGGGGTGTGTCCCCTTTCCTTAATGTGTGTCCCCTTTCCTTAATGGTGTGTCCCCTCTCCTTAGAACCTTTGTTTAAATAACTCTTCAAGAAAATCACGTACCGATTCCACCGTACCGGCAGCTTTCCAGTATTCCATACGTACAGGCCCTATGACTCCTATTTTGCCCATTTCTCCAAAGCTCTTGTAACCTGCAAATACCAGGCTCATCTCATTGATATCTTCGTTCTGATTCTCGCGGCCTATGCGGATATCTACATTGTCACCCACTAATTCAGGAATAATATTTTTTAATGGACCATCTTCATCAAGAACTGTTAATATGCGCTTTAGCTTATCCAAGTCTTTGAACTCAGGTTCATTCAGTATATTAAGGGTCCCACTGATCATTACCTTTTCATTTTTGGAATTCTTAAGCAGATTATCAATAGCTTCTAAAGCATTATCTATAACATTCCGCCGCTGCTTAAGGGCATCTCTAATCTGCTGCAGATCACCACGTCTAATTTTATCAAGTTTTTTGCTCCCGAATATTTGGGTAAACGCCCGGGCAACAGCTTGTAATTCCTCCACTTCCATAGATTCGGGAATTCCTATCTTACGGTGCATTATCATACCCATATCAGTAACCACCAATAGCAATGCCTTACCTTTTTCTACAGGTATAATCTGCAGATTCTTGAATTCATTGAATTTTACAGTTGGCAGGATAACAAAAGATGCATAATTAGTAACCTGGGAAAGAAAATGAGCAATGTCTTCAATCAGATTATCCCGTTCTTGAAGATTTTCCCTTAAGACATTTTGTAAAGATTCAAATTCCTGCTCATCCAAATTCTCTTTTTCCATCAAACAGTCCACATAATAACGGAAACCCATCTGTGATGGTATTCTTCCGGCTGAAGTATGGGGCTGTTCAAGGTATCCCATTTCCTCCAGATCAGCCATTTCATTCCGTACCGTTGCAGCACTCACTTTCAGGTCATGCTTTTTAACAACTGCGCGGGAGCCAACCGGTTCGGCAGTTTCTACATAGTCTTTTATGATAGATTCAAGAATTTTGCGTTTTCGTTCGTCCAGTGTCATTTCTTTCACCTGCCTGTTAGCACTCTCTCCGCATGAGTGCTAATCGCTTTATTAAAAAATATCACCAGTCAATTTCTTTGTCAAGCATAGATATCAGGTGATAAATTGGCATAAAACCTCATTTGATAGGAAGTAACCCTGCTTTGTAAGGCTTAATTGTCCTTTTTCCATTTTCAACAGTCCTTTTTCTATACCGGACAAAATACTGTCTGCGTATTCATTAGCTATATCCGTACCAAATCTTATATTATAATCATGCAGATTAATACCCCGGCACAAACGTAAACCAAGAATTATAGCATCAGCTATTGCTTCTTGGGCAGACATTTTTTCTAATTCTTCAACCACACAGTTTTGCTTATCTCTAAAGTTTCTGATGTATTCTTGCCAACTTACCTGATTAATATATCTTCTGCAATTAGTATAACTTACTGCTCCTGCCCCTATTCCTATATATTCACCGGCCTGCCAGTAGTTCAAGTTATGCAGACATTCAAATCCCCTATTGCAGAAGTTGGATATTTCATAGTGCATTAAGCCTTTCTCTTGCAGGAATTCCAGAGCTTTATAATAAAGTAAAGCTTCACTGTCTTCATCAAGCATTGCTAAACGGCCTTTTTCGATATCGATGGCCATAGGTGTATCATTTCCCAGTTGCAGCAAATAAGCAGAAATGTGCAGCGGGCTGCAGTCAACCGCCCGCTGCAAGTTGTTTTGCCAATCGTTAAGTGATTGCCCGGGAATTCCGTAAATTAAATCAATATTGAAGTTAGTCAAACCTGCACTATGCAAGTTCTCGATACTTTCCATTATATCCTGGCAATTATGCGCACGACCCAGGATTTTTAGTTCCTTGTCGGCAAAACTTTGTACTCCGATGGATAGGCGGTTTATACCTATATCTGCAATCCGCTCAAGCCAGGAAAGTTCAAGAGCGGCCGGATTAGCTTCAATGCTGATCTCAATGTTATCAACAAGCTTAAAGCTTTTTTTAATAGTACTGAATATCTTTGCCAGTTGCTGTACCGTTAACAGACTGGGAGTCCCGCCGCCAATAAATATGCTGGAAATCTGAGCAGCAGAAAATTTTTCAGCCTGTTGCTCAATTTCAATAAGCAGGGCAGCAGTATAACTTTCCAGATATGCACTGTCGGCCAGGGGTTCGGAGTAAAAATCGCAATAACGGCATTTTTTTATGCAGAAGGGTATATGAATATAAAGGCCCCGGTGTGAATTTAGCATAAAAGAATTCAATCCTTTTCTATATCCATTACACTCATAAAGGCATCTTTGGGAACTTCAATGCGCCCGATCTGTTTCATGCGTTTCTTGCCTTCCTTCTGCTTCTCCAGGAGTTTCTTTTTTCGGGTGATATCCCCGCCATAGCATTTTGCCAGCACATCCTTGCGCATTGCTTTTATGCTCTCGCGGGCAATTACCCGATTGCCAATGGAAGCTTGAATAGCTACTTCATACATCTGCCGCGGGATTATCTTTCTTAATTTCTGTACAATTGCTCTTGCCCGATAATAAGCTTTATCATTATGAGCGATGAAACTCAGGGCATCAACTGCTTCTCCATTCAGCATAATATCCAGCTTGAGCAAATCAGAAGCCTCATAACCGCTCAGTTCATAATCCAGAGAAGCATAGCCCTTGGTGCGGGATTTCAAGGCATCAAAGAAATCATACAAAATTTCTGACAAGGGCAGTTTGTAGTTAATCATTATCCGGTGGGTAGTAAGATATTCCATGGTTAAAAAACTGCCTCTTTTTTCCTGGCAAAGCTCCATAATGGTTCCTACATAATCATTAGGTACCATGATAGATGCTTTAACATAAGGTTCCATAATAGTATCAATTTTTTGGGGGACTGGCCAATGAGCAGGATTTTGCACATATATTTCGCTGCCATCGGTAAGCGATATCTTGTAAACAACACTGGGGGCAGTTGCCAAAAGGCTCAGGTCATACTCCCGCTCCAATCTTTCCTTAACTATTTCCAAATGCAATAAACCTAAAAATCCGCATCGGAAACCAAAGCCCAGGGCATCAGAACTCTCCGGTTCATAAAAAAGTGAAGCATCATTGAGCTTAAGTCTTTCCAGGGCTTCACGGAGTCTGTCAAAATCGTTGTTTTCCAGAGGGAAAAGCCCGCAGTAAACCATAGGTTTGACTTCCTGATACCCTGCCAGAGGCTTGTCTGCAGGACGAGCAGCAGCAGTTATGGTGTCACCAACCCGGGTATCATTTACGTTTTTAATACCTGCTGCCAGGTATCCTACTTCTCCTGCCCGAAGGCTTTCCACCTCGGTCATATGAGGAGATATTACACCAATCTCGGCTACCTCGTATTCTTTGCCAGTAGCCATCATACGAATCATATCACCTTTATTAATTAACCCGGATACGACTCTTATATATGATATAGCTCCTTTATAGGAATCGAAATAGGAATCAAAGATCAAAGCCTGAAAGGCTCCGCTATCATCCCCCTTGGGTGCAGGCACCTTGGCGACAATAGCCTCCAGTACATCTTCAACTCCGGTTCCCAGTTTAGCAGATATGGAAATAATCTCATCCTTGTCTATCCCCAGTACATTTTCCATTTCCTGCTTTACGATTTCCGGTTCAGCACCTGGCAGGTCTATTTTATTCACTACACCTATTATTTCCAGATTCAAGTCCATAGCCATGTAGACATTGGCCAAAGTTTGAGCTTCAATACCCTGTGAAGCATCCACCACCAGCAAAGCCCCTTCACAGGCTGCCAAGCTCCGCGATACTTCATAGGAGAAATCCACATGCCCAGGAGTATCTATGAAGTTTATAATATATTCCTGTCCATCTCTGGCCTTATAGTTTAACCTTACCGGCTGCAGCTTGATGGTAATTCCTTTTTCGCGTTCCAGATCCATCTTGTCAAGAAACTGTTCCTTCATTTCCCTTTCACTAAGAGCCCCGGTTATCTGCAGCAAACGGTCAGCCAGTGTAGATTTACCATGATCTATATGAGCTATAATACTGAAATTCCTAATCCTTCTTTGCAAACTAAAACCTCCAGGAATAATAATACGGTTGGTCGTGATCATTGTTTAAACGGTGCGATGAGGCAGAGGATTAGAATCCGCCGCCTGTTTTGTTAATAGGAACCCGACCTTTTAAGAAGCGGAGAACATCTTTTCGCCTCGTTATAGATTATAACTGATCGCGGTCAGCCGTTCAATTGCTTGCATTCTTTGCAAGTTTACGCTGTGTGTCTGATTTTTTTTCTTATCAAATTAAGGACCAATTCACTTTCTTCCAATTTAAAAAGATATATTGTTATCCCATATACTAAGGCTCCTGACAGTGTACCCAGCCCTACCCCCAAGAGTAACTCCAGTTTATTGCCCAAAGTCAGTAAATTCAAGAAATAAGCAGTTACCTCCCGCACTGCCACAAACATTAATAGTGATGCCCCCAGTGATATGGTAAAGCTCTTGATTATTTTAGATACTCCGATTTTGCCAATCTTAAACCTCAATATAATTAATAGAAAAGCCAGGCTTAGAATCCCCGCCAGAGAATAAGATAAGGCCAATCCGGTATGCCCCATGGTATCAACCAGCTTTAATGATAGCAAAATATTGAAAGCGATGGTAATTATTGCTGCTATAACCGGACTTATCGTATCTTTGAGAGCGTAAAAGCTTCGATTTAGGACTTGCAGCGAAGAATAAGCAAACAAGCCTATACAATAATAAAGCAAAGCTTCGTTGGTAATTGCAACTGCACTGGCAGTGAACTTGCCCTGCTCAAAGAGCAGTCTGATAACTGGTTCGCCAATTGCCATCAATCCCAGGGAAGCTGGAATGGTAAGCAGGAATACCGCTCTAATACCTAAAGAACTGGTGCGTTTAAACATTTCCAGTTCACCCCGGGCACTCAACTGGGTCAAGGTAGGAAAAATTGCAACCGCTATAGAAACTGCAAATATACCCAGAGGCAGGTTCATTATTCTCTGGGCCAGCGCCAAGGCACTAACAGTCCCCGCTGCCAGACCGGAAGCCAGATTTTGCGTTACAAAAAGGCTTAACTGTACTGCCCCAAGACCGGCCAAAACTGGTATCATGAGCATCATAATTTGCTTGAATCCTTCGTTCCGAAAGTCAAAAGAGAAATAATACTTTATTCCCACCCTGCGCAAAGCAGGAATTTGCACCAGAAAATTGATTACCGACCCTAAAACAACTCCATAGGAGAATGCTGCAATCCCTAATTGATCTACCAACGCCAGACCCAGCACAATAATCATTACATTATAAAGCAGGCTTCCCAGAGCAGGAGTAAAAAAATGATGATGCGAATTCAATACACCCATAGCAAGACCATTCAATGCCATAAAAAAGGTCTGCACAAACATTATGTGAGTAAGCTGAACCGCCAAACTATTATAAGGTTCTGGTATTCCCGGCACCAAAACATTTATTAACGGGCGTGTATAAATATATCCAATTATTATCAGAATGACCAACCCAACAACGGTATAATTCAAGACAATGCTTGCTGAACGCCAGCCCTCTTCTTCCCTGTCTGTGGCTATGTAGGCCGAAAATACAGGAATGAGTGCAGCACTAAGGGCTCCTCCAACCAGCAGCATATAAATAAAGTCAGGAATGGAAAAAGCCGCCCGATAAGCATCAGTCATATAATTCTGTCCAAACGCAGTATAAAGGGCTACTTCACGTCCGTAGCCCAGAATTCTGGACAGAATAACCGTGATCATAAGGAGGACGGCAGCTCTGGCCATATGTTTATTATTTTTGTTCAAATCTTTTCCACCTGCCACCTTATGGTTATATTTTGGATTCTCCTTTTAAAGACCTGATGTGCAGCATTACCGGCAAAAGGTTTGCGAAAAAAGGGAATGCCGATTCCCCTTGTTTAAGCATGAAGAACTGTGGAGCAGTTTCTCTCGCCTCGCTGCAATGAGCCGGGTGGTTTTAGCACCAGAAGAAACTGCGCAGTAGTTTAAACATACTGCTGCAACGAGGCAGTGCCTCGTTATTAACCGCCGCCTGTTTATTAATAGGAACCAACACTTAAAGGAGAAGGGGACATCTTTTCGCATCGTTATATGACTGCCTTGATTATTCTCCATATTCTGGACAGATACTCTATTGAATTCTCTCCAGCCAGCTTTAACTCAGCAGCCACATCTCTTTCTTTATCAATAATTTTATCAGTTGAATAATTATATTCCTTGGAACAAACCTGAAGATTAATATCGTTATTATCAAAATTCATTCCAATTACTTGCCCTCTATTTTCGGTTGTTAAGCGGCTTATTCCCTGATTGCTGATATTCAGTCCTATTACGACCAGACTAATGAGCAGCAAAACCATTAATACCCGATATGCTTTTGCCATTTACTGGATTTCCTCCTTTAAAACCTCTATAATAACATCTGTAAATAATTCTCCTGCATAATTGGCTTCGGCAAACGAGTTAATATCACTGCCCAATTCCAAAAGCAAACTATTGGGGAAATACTCCTGGTTATAGGTTCCTGCTTTGGTCCTTACAGCTTTTATTAACCCCGGATACATCTTGTCTGCCTGCGCTGACAACCTTTGCGCAAAATCGAGGTTCTCTCGCCAGTTATCGTGAGGCTTGCGCTCATCAGTCCCAACAATAATCAGTATTCGAGCACTTTTTTTGCCGTTAATCTCTACGGTTTCACTATTATTCAAACCCGGTATACTGTCCCTGTGAATGTCAAAAAGTGCCAGGATATTCTGTTTGGATTCTAAAATACTGTTGACTGTTTCACGGGATTTGGTGTAACTATTATTATATTCAGGATAATCATGCAAGGTGTTAATGAATTCAGCATCCAAGCCTTTGGTTTTGAGACTGTTGGACATCTCCGCAGCCACCTTGTTAACCAAGCCCCGCTGCCCTTCACAACGGGCCCGGCCGCTATCCGGGATATAAGACTCTGCGCCATGAGTACAATAAAATACTACTCTGTATCCCTGGAAAAAGCTACTATAATCAGTCTTCTTATTTAGCTTTTCTTCCTGGTATTCAGGCAGCGTTATTTCACTTTCACTTTGTTCCTCCTCGCTTTCAGCAATTATGATTTGATTGGAGCCGTTAGCCAATGCTTGAATATTTGAAACCATCAAAGCTTCCGGCAAATCACTCTTAAAATAGCTGTCAGCAAACACTACTTGCTTCCCTTTGCCAGTCAGAAATACATTTACACTTTCAAATAGTGCCGAGCCCTCGTTTTTATCAATATTTATCTGGGAAAAAGGCAATAGAATATCTTGCTTACTGAAATCAAGCAATCTCAGTAAATAATTATTGTTAAATTCAACACTTACTCCAGTTATAAGAACAAGAATAAATATCTGCAATAATATAATGCTTTTTAAAAAGGAAAAAAAATGCTTTCGCACCCTGTCCACCTCACTGGCAAATTTATTTAAATCTATGCCAGTTATAATTGAATAGAACTACTATCTAACGGTGCTGAAGCTAAAACTATTATATGCAGTCAGTAAAAACCTATCCTTTTTATTGCATTTTCATTTTTATAATGATATAGTATTTCTGTTAGTCAATTAATAAGGAGGTGAAAATGTGGCCAAAAGTAAAACTCCAGCTAAAAGGGCCAGAAGAGCAGAAGAAAATCGAATTAGGAATAAGGCTTATAAGAGCAGGTTGAAAACGGCGGTAAAGAAATATGAAGCATCGTTAAAAGTGGAGGATGCGGAAACAGCCGGCCAGAAATTGCTGCAAGTAACCTCCCTTATAGATAGAAGCATCGGCAAAGGTATTCTGCATAAGAATACCGCAGCCCGTAAAAAATCAGCGCTGACCAAAAAACTAAATGCTATAAATAATTAAGAGAATCGAGTAGGAGGCTACCCATTATTTGAGTAGCCGACCTCTCACACCACCACTCAAGCGGTTCCGCAAGTGGCGGTTCCCAAGTTTACACCTGAACAGTTT
>JAQUBU010000012.1 GCA_028686565.1 Syntrophomonadaceae bacterium | reverse complement strand
CCTCATCATATGACAGACGGGCAAACGGAAGGCTAAGTTCCTGGCCTTTGGCCTCGACAAATACGTCCCGGATCATTTCTTCCACCAAGGCCATTATGTCCCCCTCATCAATGAAAGACATCTCCATATCCAGCTGTGTAAACTCCGGCTGCCGATCCGCGCGCAAATCTTCATCCCGGAAACAGCGGGCAATCTGGAAATATTTTTCCATACCTGCTACCATTAGAATTTGCTTGAATATCTGAGGTGATTGCGGCAATGCAAAAAATTTGCCCGGATGAACCCGGCTGGGAACCAGATAATCTCTGGCCCCCTCGGGGGTGCTTTTCATCAATACAGGGGTTTCAATTTCTACAAAAGCCCGCTCATCCAGAAAATCACGCATAGTCTTTACCACTCTATGCCTTAACATGAGATTGTTTCTCATCTCCGGTCTGCGCAAATCCAAATAGCGGTACTTTAATCTTAAATTTTCATCAACATCTATATTGTCTTCGATATAGAAAGGCGGAGTCTTGGCAGTATTCAGGACTTGCATTTCATCTACATAGATTTCGATTTTTCCAGTTTTAAGGTTGGGGTTCTCGGTTGCTTCCGGCCGCAGTGACACTTTTCCCCGGCTGGCAATTACATACTCGCTGCGCACATTTTCCGCAAGGTGAAATGCTTCTGCTGCTACCTCGGGGCTGAAAACCAGCTGGATGATCCCTGAACGATCCCGCAAATCAATAAAAATCAAGCCGCCATGATCGCGCCTGCCATCTACCCAACCATTGAGTACTACCTCCTGGCCTACACTGAATGTATCCAAATCAGTAGCATTGAAAGTCCTTTTCATTTACTGTTCTCCTCCTAATTTGCCATAATCTGTTTAATGCTGTCTACAAGCTGCTCATTATCAAGCTGTAATTGTTCTTTGGTCTGCATATTTCTAAGGGTATAAAAACCTTGCTCTATTTCCTCATCACCTATCAAAATTACGAGTTTAGCCCCCAGCCGATCGGCATACTTCATCTGCGCTTTGCCGCTTCTGCCGGTATAGTCCTTATCAGCTCTAATTCCGGCCTTTCTGATTTTATTTAAAATTTTTAAGGCCTGGGTTTCAAAGCGGTCATTCATCAGGGCTATAAAAACATCTACGCCAGGTGCCTCTGACTCTCCCAACCCAAGTGTATCGAGAGCTAAGAGAAGCCGTTCCATACCCAAAGCAAAGCCGATACCAGGCAAATAAGGACCGCCTAATGCCTGTACCAGTCCATTATACCTTCCGCCTCCGCCTACGGCACTCTGGGCTCCTATACCTGGGATATGTATCTCAAAAGCAGTATTGGTATAGTAGTCCAAACCTCTGACCAACTGATCATCATGGATATAATCCACATTACTGTCTGTCAGCGCGGTTCTTACTATGGCATAGTGTTCCCGGCATTCAACACAAAGGCTGTCATGAATTACCGGATACCCAACAATAGCTTCATGACAGGCTGCAACTTTGCAATCAAGTACCCGCAAGGGATTTTGCTGAAAGCGAAGCTGGCAGTCCGGGCAAAGAGAATCCTTTACCGGGCTGATATGTTCAATTAAGCTTTGGCGGTAACTTTGGCGACAAACAGGGCAACCAACTGAATTGAGGTGCAGTTCATAAGCAGTCAAACCCAAGGCCGATAATATTTCCACCATAAGAATGATGGTTTCCGCATCCAAGTAAGGGCTATTGCTGCCAAAGGCTTCAACCCCCACCTGGTGAAACTGCCGGTACCTTCCCGCCTGGGGGCGGTCATAACGAAACATGGGTCCGGTATAGTACCACTTCACGGGTAAAACCCCACCATAAATGCTGTGTTCAATAATAGCCCGGGCACAAGATGCAGTGCCCTCAGGACGTAAAGTCAAGCTTCGCTTGGAGCGGTCATTAAAAGTGTACATTTCTTTACTGACAATGTCCGTTCCTTGCCCTACACCATGCTGAAATAATTCGGTATGTTCAAATACCGGGGTTCTTACTTCCTGATAAGCAAAGGATTCAAGGTGTTCCTTTATTATCCGCTCTATTTTCTGCCACTTTGCAGTATTACCCGGCAGAATATCGGCAGTGCCTCTGGGGGCCTTTACCTGCATAAATTCCCCTCCGAACTAATTTATTCCTTGGATAATTCTAATTTAAGGCCTTTAGCTTGTCAACTTTACCGCTAATCAGGCGCTCAATGGCATTACAATAACTGCACGGATTTTTGGGATTATAAAATGTGCTTAAACTGCCGTCAGCTGCCTTAACAAATTTACTGGCCGCTCCTCCTCCCATTCCGATAATTGTCTGCCGCTCCTCCATCATCTGAATATTATACAGGCAAAAACTGCCCGGCCGGGCATAGGCTACATTCTCCATACTGGCCTTCATATATTTCTGGCGGTAAAGATAATACGGTATATAGCCCTGTTGTCTAAATATAACAGATAGATATTGAAGGGCTTCTTCAACTTCCTGAACTCGATTGGGGAGATCAGCTTTCCCTTCTTTTTCAGCCATCATCGAGCCCCTTTTCAGAGCCAGGGTATGAACAGTGATATTCTCGGGACAGATTTCTAAAATTTTTCCTGCTGTGTACATGACTTCCCGGGATCCTTCCCCCGGAAGCCCTACGATAATATCCATATTTAGTTTTTTAATGCCTGCAACTCTAGCCCATTCTACCGATTGCATCACTCCTTTACTATCATGATTCCGCCCTATTCTTTTAAGCGTGGAATCATTCATACTTTGAGGATTAATGCAGACCCGGCTGACTCCGGTTCCCTGCAGGAATTTTAATTTCTGCAAAGACAGAGTATCCGGTCTGCCCGCCTCTACACTAATCTCTTCAGTTGCCGTGGTAACATAATCATGATGTAATAAATCAAAAAGCCGCTGCAAATCTGTTAAAGAGAGTACTGTAGGGGTGCCTCCGCCTATATAAACAGACTGTACTAATAATCCGTTATTTTTTATGAACTCACCCAAAGCTTTCATTTCTTTAAATAAAGCTGTCAAAAATGGATTTATATCCTTTTCATAATCTTTTACTACTGCTCCCGGAAAAGAACAATAATAACAACGGCTCGGACAATAAGGAATCCCGATATATACACTTATCATTTTCCTGGCTGCTGCCGGGTCCAATAAATATGGCCGGTTGTTACCGGCTACTTCCAGTAATAGCCGGACTTTATCCTGTTTCATCAAATATTCATTTTCCAGCTTGTTTTGAATTTCTTCCTGAGTATAGCCCCGATCCAGGAAACCATGAATTAACTTTACCGGCCGCACCCCGGTAAGAATTCCGTAGGCATTAAATTCCCGCTCCAGCTGAGTACTGAGCAGCCGGCAGGTGAATCTTTGCAGATATCTCCTCAGATTTCCTTGTTCATTGCCCAGACTTTCTATACTGCAATTCTGACTTGTAGCGCTTTTCTTGAATTCCGATACAATGCTGCCCTCCAATTCGATCTGACCGCATTGCTCTTTAAGTCTGATAGTAATTTCAACAGCCCATTCACTTGTATATTCCCGGCATATTTTAGCATCGGGATAGCCCATGCGTATTAATTCGTGCACACTGGCATAAATGCTTGCCGGCTCAAGGTTTAAATAGATTAGCATCCTTTTCCTCCTTATTCCAAATGCCTGGCATTTTAGCAGCGGTGTGAAACTGCAACGCAGTTTCACACCGCTGCAACGAGGCGAATAATTAACCTGCCGCCTGTTTTGTTAATAGGTATCCGACCGCTTAAGAAGCGGGCAACATCTTTTCGCCTCGTTATAGGAACCCAGATATTTTACATTTGTACATATTTGTTTTAAAGCTGATAATACTTGCTCCAAAAGCAGAACATTACCCGGGGTATCAACTTCAGTATAAAATGAGAATGATGCATTTCTATCCCTAGCAGGCTGGGATTCTATTTTGCTTAGATTTAAATTGCGGGATGCGAATATCCCCAATGCTTTATAAAGAGCCCCCGGATAATCAGGCAGAGTAAAGATAATACTGCTTTTCTCACCTATCCCCGGTATTGCCTCACCAGCTGCCACATGAATAAAACGTGTGAGGTTATCTTCATCCTGGATGTTACTTTCTATAATCTCCAGTTCATACAAACGGGAGGCCTGCCAGTTGCCGATACAGGCAGCCCGTTTTTTCTCTCCTCTTATGATTTGCGCAGCAGCGGTGGTGCTGTCAGTAATTTCCCGGCGGACACCCGCCAGATTATTTCTTATAAAGCCTTCGCATTGCAACAGGGCCGCAGGCTGCGAAATAAGCAATTCTATTTCATCAAGCTGGTATTTACTGCCAGCCATCAAATGCTGAGTAATGGGGATAGTAATTTCACCTTTTATATTTACACAACTTGCTTCCAAGCATTCCATGCTGACATTAATGGTTCCCGCCAGCGAGTTATCAATAGGAATGAGAGCTCCCTCGGCCTGACCATTCTCAAGTCTTTGGAATAGTTCTGCAATATTGGGAATCAAGCTGAGTTCGGCATCATCTCCCCAATAAAGCCGCGCAGCCTCTTCGCTAAAAGTTCCGCTGGGGCCAAGAATAGCGTAAGCCATTACCTGATCCTCCTTCCCACCGCCCGGGCTACTGCATCAAGCTCCCGCATCATCATGCTGAAACCACGAGGAGTAAGCGATTGGTCTCCATCCGACAAAGCCTTTTCAGGGCAAGGATGCACCTCGACCATAATACCATCGGCACCAGCCGCTATGGCAGCTTTGGCCATGGGAGTTACCAGGCTCCGGACACCGGTAGCATGACTGGGATCAACTAATACCGGCAGATGGGACATTTCTTTCACCAGGGCAACCGCAGAAAGATCAAGAGTATTGCGGGTCCAGGTTTCAGCTGAGCGGATTCCTCTTTCACAAAGAATTACGCGTGAGTTGCCACCTGCTAAAATGTATTCTGCAGCCATCAGCCATTCTTCAATACTGGCCGCCATACCTCTTTTTAAAATAACCGGTTTGTCTATTTTGCCCAGCTTGCGCAGCAGTGAAAAGTTTTGCATATTCCGTGCTCCAACCTGGAGGATATCAGCATATTCAGCTACCAGAGCAATATCTTCACTATCCATCACCTCAGTTACTACTGGCATGTTCATTTCTTCCCCCACTTTAGCCAGGCATTTTAAACCCACCTCACCTAAACCCTGGAAACTATAAGGAGACGTTCTCGGTTTGAAAGCTCCGCCCCTAAGCATGACAGCTCCCGAGCCTCGCACTTTGAAGGCAGTTTCCTTCATTATGTCCTCACTCTCTATCGCACAAGGTCCGGCTATGGTTATAAGCTGTTCCCCTCCAATAATACATCCCCTGACCTCAATCTCACTTGATTTCGCTTGGTGGTCTCTTAGTACCAGCATCTCCTGATTTAACTTCGCCATTAATTTGTTCATAATTATCAAACTCCTTTCAGAAAAATAAAAAACCTCTCATCCCTTTAAGGGACGAGAGATCTATACAACTCCCGCGGTACCACCCAATTTGGCTATAGCAGCCCACTCAATGTCAGGATACGGGAACTGACTCTATATCAAGCATGTTTCTCAGGCGGGCACAATGTCAGGAAATATAAAAAGCTTCACATCCCCTATGGGACGAGAAGCTTAAAATGCTGCCCGCGGTACCACCCAATTTACCTAAAAGGTCCGCTTGAAAAGATACAGGATTATCCGATATCCCCTCCCTTTTAACGGTGGGAGTTCCGCCACGACCTACTTGCAAACGTTTCAGCCGGGTGCTCCGAAGTGAACTTCAATTCGCTTCCCTATGGAGATGCTTTCAGCCAGTGACATCTCTTCTCTGAATAATTCCACGAACCTACTTTACTTCATCATTGCATTTTTTATATTGGATAAAATAATAGCATAAATTTATTCTGATGTAAAGCCCCTATATTTTCGGGATGACACAAGGGGATGACACAAGGGGACGTTTTTGGTGTGTCATTTTTAATGACACACCAAAAACGTCCCCTTGTGTCATCCCGTACCCTTCTAAGTCAGAAACGGATTGTGCTTTCTTTCAAAACCTATGGTTGTAGCGGGTCCATGCCCCGGATAGCATACTACATCATCTTCATAACAAAACAGTTTTATTTTTATATTTTCTATCAGTTGTTTATACGAACCTCCCGGAAAATCGGTGCGCCCAATAGAGCCTTGAAAGAGTGTATCCCCGACAAATATTATGTTGCCGGTTTTCAGGCAAATTCCTCCCGGACTATGTCCAGGGGTATGGATTACCTCAAGTTCAACGGTATTTCCTATTTTGATGATATCACCTTCATTCAGAAACTGCTCGGCCGGCGGGCTGGTTACTTTGGTTCCCATCATAAATGAAAAGTTGGAAACTGAATTGACCAACATTTTGGCATCATTCTCATGGATCATTATTTTAGCCCCGGTGGCGTCTTTTATACCCTGATTTCCCCCGATGTGATCAATGTGCCCATGCGTATTGATTATGTAGACCGCTTTGAGGTTTTCTTCTTCCAATAATTTTAGGATTGCCCGGTGGTTGCCGCCCGGATCTATAACTGCAGCTTCGCGGGTCTCTTCACAGCCTATAATATAACAATTTACCATCATATTGGTGATTTCCAACCCTTTTAATATCATCTAACATCCTCCTCTAAAATTCTTTGTCACTATCTAATAAAATAGTACAAGGACCATAGTTTTTTATAGTTAAATGCATTTCAGCTCCAAATACTCCTGTTTCCACCGGAATATCAATTTCTTTTAAACGATTAATACAATAATCAAAGATCGGGCTGGCAGCTTCCGGCAGTTCGGCCTCTATAAAACTGGGTCTTCTTCCCTTGCGGGCATCACCATAGAGCGTAAATTGACTTACCAGCATTAGCTGCCCTTTAATATCCTGCAGCGAAAGATTCATTTTTCCTTCCTGATCAGGAAAGATTCTCAAGTTAATGATTTTTTCCAAAAGGTAATCAGCATCCTTTAAAGTATCCCCTTTTTTAATTCCCAATAATACCATAAGACCTTCATTAATCTCACTTTCCAACTCTCCATTGATACTTACCGAACTGTAATCAGTTCTCTGCACTACAGCACGCAAATCATTCACTCCTTGTTTCGCCGGGCAATACTCGTTTAACTTCCAATACATCCCGAACTTTTTGAATACGCTGAATAACTGCTTGCAGGCGTCCCATATCCTTAATTTCAAGTTTTAAATTCATGATAGCATGGTTATTCTTGGTTGCCCGGGAGAAAACTGAATTGATGGGGATTCTGGCATCAGCTATTTCTGTCATTACATCAGTTGTCAAACGCGCTCGATCTAAAGCTCTGACTTCCAATTCAACAAAGTAAACCCCTTGTTCATTGGCCCACTCAACTTCCAAAACCCGATCTTTTTCATTATTAATGTAGCTCTGCATATTGGGGCAATCCTGTCGGTGTACCGATACTCCGCGCCCTCTGGTGATATATCCTAATACCGGGTCTCCGGGCAGCGGATTGCAGCACCTGGCAAGCCTTAATGATATATCATCAACACCTTTGACCCGGAGAGCATTGGTTTCCTTATCCCTAACCGGACTTCTGGTCTCTAATGGAATATTGATTATATCCTCTACCTGAATATCCGGAAAGAACAATTCCTGGAGCTTGTTTAAAACCTGGTTGGTTGTAACAACACCGTCGCCAACCGCTGCCAGGAGATCATCTACCGTGTTGAAACCGAATCGTTTTACAGTTTGCAGCAGTTTGTCCTCTTTTAAAAGTTCCTTGGGATTAAAATGCCTCTTCTTCAACTCCTTTTCCAGTATCTCATGGCCTTTTATGATATTCTCCTGACGTTTTTCCCGGTTAAACCATTGCTTTATTCTGCTCCTGCCAGAAGAAGTCTTCACGAAATTAAGCCAGTCACGGGTAGGCCCAGGTGAGTTTTTCGAGGTAATAATTTCTACAATATCTCCATTGTCCAGAGGGAAATCCAGTGGTACTATGCGGCCATTGACTCTGGCCCCGGTACATTGGTGACCAACCTCGGTATGCACCCTATATGCAAAATCAACCGGGCAGGCTCCTTTGGGCAATTCTATTACCGCACCCTTAGGTGAAAAAACAAAAACCGTATCGTCAAACAAGTCTATTCGCAAAGATTCCATGAATTCACTGGTGTCTTTTATATCTTGCTGCCACTCCAAAATCTGTCTTAACCAGGACAATTTTTCATCAAACTTGCGTTCTTTGGGATTGGTCCCTTCCTTGTAACGCCAATGCGCGGCAATGCCATATTCGGCAGTACGGTGCATTTCAACGGTTCGAATTTGAACTTCGAAGGGCTCCCCGCCTTTGCCGATAAGGGTCGTATGCAGTGATTGGTACATATTTGCCTTAGGTGTTGCTATGTAATTCTTGAAACGTCCAGGCAGCGGTTTCCACATGGTATGGATTATTCCCAATACTCCATAACACTCCCGCACATCATTTACCAACACCCTGATAGCTATTTTATCGTAAATTTCGTCTATATCTTTGCCTTGTTTAAGCATCTTTTTATAAATACTGAAGATGTTCTTGGGGCGCCCTTCGATATCCGCTACAATATCTATTTGGTGCAGCCCTGCTATAATCTGTTCCACCAGGTCATTTACATAGTTTTCTCTTTCGCGGCGTTTTTGTTTTAGCCGTTTGGCAACCTCATGGTAGGTTTCCGGTTCAAGATAATAAAATGACAGATCTTCCAGTTCCCATTTAAACTTAAAAATACCCAGTCGATGAGCTAACGGGGCAAATATTTCCATGGTTTCCTGAGCAATTTCTTTTTGTTTTCTATCATTTTGAAAATTTAATGTCCGCATATTATGCAGGCGATCAGCCAATTTGATTATTATGACTCTGATGTCTTTGGCCATTGCAATAAACATCTTGCGAAGATTTTCAGCTTGCGCATCTTCTCGTGATTTAAAATCAATGCGGCTCAATTTGGTTACACCATCTACCAGTAAAGCTATTTCTTCGCCAAATTCTCTGAGTATATCCAGGTAACTGACCCGGGTGTCTTCTATAACATCATGTAACAAAGCCGCGCATATTGAAGCACTGTCCATTTCAATATCTGCCAGTATCAAAGCTACGGCAATCGGATGACTAATGTATGGATCACCGGAAATTCGTTTTTGGCTGGAATGAGCATTTTCTGCAAAGTCATAAGCCTTGGCAACCAAAACAATATCGGCATCAGAATCATATTCAATTAACTTGCTGATAATAGTATTTGCTCCCATTTTTATCACCATGCCAGATATTTATTTATTTCCGACTCCAAGCGGATAAATGCTGTTTTCTCAGCTAAACCTTCCAGATAGTAAGAAGAATTCGAAATGTCTATTGGCTTTTTATCAACATTATGGAACATTATTTCAATAATACTACCTTTTTTCTTAAAGCTGCACAAGCCTAGATCAGCCAATATATATAGGATTGGCAACAAATCAATACTATCCGGATCGTGATTTGACCATTCGCTCAGCTTGAAAGTTAATTCCTTAAGATCTGCTTTAAGATGATTTTTGCCCAGGCTCTTAAAAAATTGAAGTGTGTTTTTACACTTTTCCAGGTTGGGATAAATCTTTGCCAGATAATCTTTATAAAGTTTAATATCACCTGGTTTGAAAAGGACTCTGGCTGTGTGCTCTGATCCGGCGGCCAATTGTTCCAGTACATAATTTGCTTCCCATGCACTAAAAGGAACATCCGCAAAAATAAGTTCGTCAATATTCTGTGCCGCACCCGCTATTTCCCGCCAGCTGCTATCCGTTAATATAACACTTGATTCTGCCTCCTGAAAACGGCGGCGCAGAGTTTTTCTTGTTTGCGTATCTTTTATGCTGGTTGCAGTAATTGCATCCGGTAATTGTTTGGATAGCTTGTTTATTGTTTTGCTGCGATTAGCATAAATAATTGTATTTTTTGACCTATCGTAATTCCATTCCACTTGCTTCCACACCATAGGCCTTTCCATGTTATTGTGAAGCTTGTCTATGCATTTTTCACCCGCAAGTTTACTTAAAATATCGGTGTTTTCCCCCGGCCAGACTTCAGCAATATATTTTAAATTAACTGGTAAATCGTTGTTTTCAAGATAATGCTTTAAAAAAGCCTGGGTTATTAGAAATATTTTGCTCGCTCCCTGTTTTAATTCATTAATTGCTATTTTCTTTTCATCCATGCCTATCAAACCGTGCAAAGATTCAAGGCTGGCCGGGAGGAAAAACTTCTGTAAAACTATTTTTAATAATTTTAAACTCCGATATGTAGGAAAAACAAACATAACCGGCCTGCTATCCTGTAACTCCGCAACTGCTTTACTAAGGGATAATAGCACTTTATCATTTGTAAAACCGGCCCGGGGTTGGCTATCAGGTAAAAAACTGCATTTCATTTCCTGAATCTTAAATTGAATACTTTTACGGCCGCGGTAATCATTTTCACCCAATTCAAATATTAAGTCGTGATAACAGTTACTAAATGGCAAAGAAATGAAAGCAGGTTTATTAAAAGCTATCCCTTCAAATTGTCCCGGTTCAGTAAGCAGCTTAAAATGTTCTTGTTGCTTACCCACCAGCATAGCCTGGTTTATTCCCATACCTCGCAGTATAAAAAGCGGGGCCGGGTTCCCCTGCCCAAAAGGCTCCAATATGGTCAATTCTTTTAATAAATCCCGATGAATATCCTCTATATCTACTTCAACATCAATCAGCTTAACCGGAATTAATTCTTCTTTTTTGAATCTATCATTAAACAGCTTTATAAGTTCGCTTTTAAAAACGTTAAACATATCTCTTTTGATGCTTAAGCCGGCAGCCATTTTGTGTCCGCCGAATTGCACTAAGAAGGCCTCGCAGCTGTTCAAAAGCGCATAAATATCTATACCCGGAATACTGCGGGCCGAACCCCGGCCAGTATCCCCTTCCCAGCATATCAGTATTACCGGCCGCTGATATTTGCTGCACAGGCGTGAAGCAACAATGCCAATAACCCCATGATGCCAATTATCAGCACCCAGTACCAATACAGCTTCCTTTTCCAAATCTATACTGTTATGCACCTGCAAAATTGCTTCCTGAAAAATCTCTTCCTCAATTAATCGGCGCTCATTATTTAAACTGCATAAAGCAGCAGCCAGATGATCAGCCGCGTTAGCGTCATCAGTCAGCAGCAACTCAATGCTGGTTCGGGCATTTTCAAGTCGCCCTGCTGAATTTAAGCGAGGACCCAGAACAAAACCAAGATGCCATGGTAAAATGGTTTTCCCTTCCAAGCCAGTCTCTTTAAGCAAAGCCAGTAAACCGGGTCTTTTAGAATTCTTAAGTCTTTCCAAACCATATTTAAGCAATATGCGATTTTCCCCACGCAGAGGAACTATATCAGCAACAGTAGCCAGTGCAACCAGTTCGAGCCAATCATAAATCCTTTCTTCAGCTATTTTGTTGCGGGACAAGGCAATGGCCAGTTTGAATACAACTCCTACCCCGGCCAGATCCATTATATTTTCATTTTTGTCCAGTTTGGGATTAATTATTGCTGATGCTGCCGGTAACCTATCAGCAGGTGTATGATGATCAGTAATAATTACGTCCACCCCCAGCCGGGAAGCGGTATCCACTTCTTCAGTGGACGTAATCCCGCAATCAACACTTATAAGCAGTTGGCAGCCTTTCGAAAAGAGACTTTCAATAGCTTGGGAATTCAAGCCATAGCCTTCACTAAAACGGTCGGGTACATAATAAGCCGGTTTGGCTCCCAGATGCTGCAGGCATTCCAATAAAAGAACTATACTGCAAACCCCGTCGACATCATAATCACCATAAACAACTACCTGCTCATTGTTATTTATAGCCTGCTCAATTCTCCGCACCGCGGCCCTCATGCCTTCCATATCAAAGGGATCACTTAAATGTTTCAGTTCTCCATAAAGAAACCTTTGCGCATCCTGGATTGTTTTAACGCCTCTTTGGACCAGGAGTTGGGCAGCTATCCTCGACAATCCCAGTTCTTTCTCAATTGTTGCCGCCCATGTTTTATCATAATCTCTTAATTCCCAGCTATTGCGGAAATGCATAATACCTCCATTAAACTGTAATTTTACTTTAGGCCAAATTTCATTATAACGCATCAAAGGCAAAATTTAAGGTAAATCCCATTAATGACTCTTGTTTAAGGTTCGATTTTTTATGTATGTATAAAAATTTAATTAGCGGGAAAGCTTTTGGTGAGCGGAAAGAGCCGTTGTCTAGACCAACGCTCACAGTGCTACTCTAACATCAAGGACACCTGGGATCGGAATAGGTGTCCTTTTTATGTAAAACCGTAATCCTGGCAAATTGTGGGCCAAAGATATAGAATATAGTTAGATATAGCCTTAAAATAGCACAGATACTGATAATTGGAGGACTAACTATATGACCGCTGCCAAGAAAATACCAGGAAGACGAATATATCTGAGCCCAATTGATATAAATGATTCTGAAATATATGTCAGGTGGCTTAATGATATTGAAACCTATATTTATCTTGATCTTGCCCCACTAGTAATTAATAACGTGTTTAAGAAGGGATATCTCGAAAATGCTTTGAAAAAGGGTGCACAGGAATTTGGTATTAGACTTGCTGCTGATAATAAACTTATTGGCAATTGCGGTCTGATCAATATTAATAATATCAACCGCAAGGCAGAATTAGGTATTTTCATAGCTGAAAAGGATTATCTTAATCAAGGCTATGGTTCAGAAGCGATATCTCTTTTGCTTGCTTACGGCTTTAATATCTTGAATCTTAACAGCATTTATTTAAGATGCTACTCATATAACATGAGGGCAGCCCGCTGTTATGAAAAATGCGGTTTTAAACCTGCAGGAAGATACCGTCAGGCTAAAATAATCAATGGGGTCAGATACGATGATCTATTGATGGATATTCTTGCTGAAGAATTCAGCCCGGCCCTTTAAGCATCGGAAGAAACTGCGCAGTAGTTTCAACATACTGCTGCAACGAGGCAGCGCCTCGTTATAACCCATCTCTTGTTTTGTTAATAGGAACCACCGTTTAAAGAAGCGGGAAACATATTTATAACAATTCTTTCGCTTCACTCAAGACACAAAAGTAATGAAAAATACTTTCCGATTTCACCTTATTATAAGATAAAATTGGATACTCTGCTTAATAACAATTAGCTTAACATCTCTGTTAAGCACTCCGCTCCCCCGCGCTGATGTCATTTTTGCCAATTGCTTTTACCTGCCATTTTTATCCTGCGTAGTATTAAGTCGCACTTCATATAATTTCTCTATAACAATAAAAACAGAAAGGGGAATTATGGTGGCTAAAATTAGGCACTTATATCCTGGGGGCAATACTTGTCAGGGTTTTTATTCTTTTTATGATTATATGGTCTCATCCCAAGTGCAAAGAAAAATTGTACTCAAGGGAGGCCCCGGGGTTGGCAAATCAACTTTTATGAAAAAGTTGGGAGAAGATTTTATCACTGCAGGAATTGATGTGGAATACCATTGGTGCTCCTCGGACAATGATTCACTTGATGGTATAGTATTAGGCAAACAGCAATTTTGCGTTGTCGACGGAACTTCTCCGCACATAGTCGACCCCCGATTTCCGGGAGCAGTTGATGAAATTATTAATCTAGGTGAATTCTGGGATAGGCAAGCCATCGCCCAACACAAACCAGCAATTATCAAGCTCTGCAACGATATCAAAAACTGTTTTGCTCGAGCCTATTTGCGTTTACAGGAAGCTGGAAATGCTTATCAGGAATGCAAATCCTATTATGAAGAAGCCCGTGATATTACAGCTGTGAACCGTAACATCCTGGCTTTAACCAGGGACTTTGTGCCCATTTCTTCTGCGCCCGGAAACACCAGGCATCTTTTTGCAGGTGCTATAACACCATTGGGATTGGTTAACAAGGCAGAAAGTATAATCGATAGTGATTATTCCATCTTTGCTGTTAAGGGAAGTCCCGGCAGCGGTCTTAAGAACCTCTTTGCTCATAACCTCAATTTGTTGGAATTATATAACTATTACGCAGAAATTTACCACAATCCTTTTGACCCAAATGAAATAGACATTATCATTTTGCCCGATAGTAAAATAGCGCTTTTGGACATTTCCTCAATATTTAACTATACAAAATACTTGCCGGCTATCAAATATAAACGTTTACTCGATTTTGATCAATTTTCTCCTAATATCCCTGAGTTCGCTTCCAGCTTGCTCGATAATGCGCGTAAGCGTTTTGCTTCGGGAATAAGTGAAGCTGTTTCACATATTGGCAGGGCTAAAAAATATCATGATGAACTGGAAAGTTTTTATGTGCCTGCTATGGACTTTGAATCTATAAATCTTACCAGGCAGAAGATATTTGGGCAGCTTATACAAAGCCTTATTTATTGACACAACTTAATTATTTTAACTACCTGATAATAATTGAAAGGATCTATATTGTATTAGCTTATTGAAAAGACCGATGGAGTTAAAGTAATATATAAACTATAGAAAAAAATCTGTGCTTCTTTCTATCACACTATTTTCACATACATTCACCGAAATAATATTTTCATTCAGGAGCGATTAACATGCATTTTAACGAAAGACTACAATATTTGCGCACCCAAAAGGGTTTTGACGAAAAACAGCTAAGTGATGCTGCAGGAATAAGTGAATCAGTTATCCGGCTTTATGAAAAAGGTAAACTACATATAGAATTGGAGCATTTAAAAAAGCTGGCAGACATTTTTGAAGTTACACCCAAATTGTTGTTAGGTAATATGTTTCCCGACCTTCCCCCGGATGAAGCACTGGAAAGTTATCGTCTGGTCCAGGAATTGGTAGAAGTGCGCGAAAAGGAAAAAGAAAGTGAGGATAACGCTGTTTTATCAGTCGCGGAAGACGGGTTTACTGCCAGCCACGATAATCAAGGACAACTTAGCACTGCGGAATCATCAGAAGATCGCATATATGGTCATTTGATATCTGGAAAGGTTGCATTATTTAAACGGATTAATGCTGATATACCGTTTGATATAAATGATGTTGAAAACTACTGGCCAGTTTATGATTCCATCGTCTCCCTTTATGGAAATGATTTAATAAATTATTTTTACATGCGTATTCAGGGGGACAGTATGATCCCTACCGTACAAGACCAGGCTATCGTACTGGTAAAAAAGAATCGCGCCATAAACAACAATGACCTGGTTATTATTATAGGCCGGACAGGAGAAGCTATGTTAAGACGAGTTGACTTTTACGACGACAAGATAGTAATAATCTGTGACAACACAAATTATCCCAGCGAGGTTCACAATGCAGCTGACTATACTATTTTAGGCAAAGTGCTCTGGAAAACTGATTCGCTATGATATTAAGCTGGGCAAGCTGCCGATTCCCGATGGATATTTAATATTTCTTTTATGCTTCAATCATTCATGGGGGTTATTTCAACAGGAAAACTAGAAAAGGCAGACTTTGATTTTAGCCCCCGCCTTTACTCCCTGTTTTTCATAAGGTATGTGGATATAGCCATTGGCCATTGATAATATACTCATTAGCCCCGACTTGCCAAGTAAGGGCACCGCAATTATCTCCTCATTTTCTTCTATTAATTTTACAGGCACGAAATCATCCCGCCCTGACTGGGATGCCAAATTAAATTTTATCCGCGCATCGATTGTCAGCAGAGGCTTTTGACGTAAAGCAGGAGAACAGACAATATAAAAAACCATTAGTGCTGAAACAGGATGCCCCGGCAATCCAATTACCATTTTATCGCCAATTTTTACTGCCATGGTGGGTTTACCTGGCTTCAGAGCAATACCATGGAAGATTAAACGTGATTCAGGAAAAGAAAGCAGAACATCCAGGCTGACATCCATTACTCCAACCGAACTCCCTCCGGACATAATCAGCAGATCGTTTTCCGACAAACCTCGTTCCACAGCTTGTTTAAGAATATTAAAATCATCCCCCACCAGCGGATAATTCCTGGGAATCGCGCCACAGTTCTCAAGAGCAGCAGCTATGGCAAAGGAATTCACATCCCTTACCTGTCCAGTCAGGGGTTTTTTATCTATATTTATAATTTCATCACCCGTAGACAACAAGCCAACTTTTAAAGGTTTAAATACGTTTAACGAAGTAATGCCCAGGGAAGCCAGGAGTCCTATATCCTGCGGCCGTATTAAATGCCCCGCAGAAAATATTATCTGTCCTTTTTTTACATCCTCGCCCTCCAGCATTATATTCTCCCACGGTCCAACCGGCTTATATATTAAAACTGTATCATCACTTAATTTCTCAGTATATTCTACCATTACCGCAGCATTGCAGGCTGCAGGCAGCATCCCCCCGGTAGGAATCCAGCAGCATTGCTCCGGTAACAATTCCAGATCAGCTGCTTGACCCATTATAACCTCACCCACAAAACCAAGATAAGCCGGTAAAGATTCACTGCTGCCAAAAGTATCTTCAGCACGGACCGCATAACCATCAACTACACTGCGATTAAAAGCGGGAACATCCTCGGGACTCAAGACCTCCTCGGCTAAAATACGCTGGTTTGCTTGATCCAAGTTCACTTTTTCCATATGGGGCTGAGCGAAATTATCTTTTATTCCTTGTACCGCTTCCTGAAAGCTGAATACCTTTAAAAACTCACCCATTATATCCACCTCATTAACTTCAGTTTTTTGTCCTTTCATTATACTGTAAGCACCCGGCGCGTCAAATCACAAGGAGCTAAGCATAGGAAGAAAGTTCTTTCGCATCTTTGCAACGAAGTGGTTCCCACCGTTTGTTTTGTCAGTTACTAACTAGAAAACTTATAAATCTAATGTAGGATGCATAAATATTTAAGCAGCTAGTTTTCGCATGGAAAGCACTTAAGTTTGCCTCGCAGTTCAAGTGTTACCTGGTAAAATACACTTCCATGTTCCGTTGCCCTCCCGCCCCTTTCATTTGCTGTCTTAGCTGGGTGTTATTGCCATACTCCGCCAACATCCGTATTCATATTTATGCATCCCACATTATAAACAGGATTTTTTCAGGGATAATAATTATAAATAAACTTTCTGACCAAAAGAACAGGCTGAAAAGCCCAAAAAAACTGTTTAAAATTCCATGAACATCGCGAGCTATCTTATATGTCATTCTTATGAAAACTCGCGTACTTGTCATTGCTATGAAACTAGAGTACTTGTCATTGTTATGAATACTTCTACTTTTGGGCCGCACTAAACTAAGGGTGGTGGTTATTAACACCCCAAAAAATCTCAGGTTGAGAGAATATTAATTAGGCAGTCAATGAAACGGGAACTGACACACCTAACTCTCGTAGTCTTTTCATGTAATACCTAGCTTTTGCCTCAGTATTGAATTTAGTGTAGTAATCACTGCTTAAATCTTTAAAAGGAACGCCATCTTTTAGTATGTGGTAAATAGCAATTAGCATGGAATGTGCAACAGCAACAGTTGCCCTGTTTGCACCGCGTCTTACCACTAAACGTTGATACTGGGCATGGAAAAAGCTGTCCTTGTTTTTAATAGCGGATTTTGCACACTGGATAAGCGTAGATTTTAAATACTTGTTACCTTTGGTGGTTTTACCGCTTTTACGCTTGCCGGCACTTTCGTTGTTACCAGGACATAAACCAGACCAGGAGGCAAGGTGTGCAGCAGAAGGGAAACGATTCATATCGGTTCCTATTTCTGCAAGAATAACTTCGGCACTGCGTTTGCCAATACCAGGTAATGCATCGATGTTCTTAATAAGGTTTTCATTATCCCTTATCTGATCATCGATGATTTCATCAAGGTCTTGGATACGTCTAGTCATATCATCGATATGGTCTAAAATAGCTCTTACCAGCTTTTTTTGCACAGGCGAAAGAACACCGTCCATAGCTTTTAAAAGCTGTTCTTTAGTTGCTTTCATGGAGGGGTGCATTAGACTCTCAATATTTTCTTCATTTACTTCTCCAGTCAGGGCGAGTTGAAGAATATTACGGCTGCTAACGCCAGTCAAATTGGAAACAAAAGAACTTAGCTTGATGTTAGCACCTTCCAGGGTTTTTTCGAGACGATTAATCTCTCTGGAACGTTCTTCAACCAGGTTTTTGCGATAGCGCACTATTTCCCGGAGTTCACGTTGTTCTCTGTCTGGGATATAACTGGCCTTCAAAAGACCATGTTGTAACAGATCGGCAATCCACTCAGCATCTTTGACATCGGTTTTGCGACCGGGAACGTTTTTCATGTGATGTGCGTTAACAACCATGACATCGATATTTAGTAACTCTAAAATATTGTAGATAGGTTTCCAATACGCACCCGTACTTTCCATGGCAACCATCTGGCATTTATTATCAAGCAGCCAGTTGCCCAGTTCTTTGATACTAGACGTTAAGGTGTCGAACTTACGGAGCTCTGCTTTATTCCCGTTTCGAAAGCAGGCAACAATAAGTTTTTTGTGTACATCAATACCACAACAACGCCGATAAACATTTTGCATTAGAAAGTCCCCTTTGCTTTTGTATTTATGGCGCTACCCCTGTCTTATTAGCTACATTGCTATACGTCCTAAAAGGACAATTCGTGGTGCTGCCACAGGGGTAATTTCATATTGCGAGTCGACCTCTTAGTGACAATGACAATCGAACTCGTGCCATGGTAAAATTATGAATCAGAACCGCAAAAAGTATTCATTTATTGTGGTGCGCCCAGCGCGTGATAATTGCGAGCGTAGCGAAGCAATCTTCCCCGTATTGATTACGTAAATAAAAAGCGTCAGAGCATTTCTCATTTATTGACAATGACCGGGGAAGATTGCCGCGCTGCGCTCGCAAAGACACTAAAGATTGCCGCGTCGCTGCGCTCCTCGCAATTCTCACGGGTAATAACCCGCCACGGTAAACGAAAAGCGTCCGACCGTTTTTCATATACATAATCAATGACTGGGGAAGATTGCCGCGCTGCGCTCGCAATGACAGGTTGGCGCTGCGCTCGCAATGACAGGTTGGTGCTGCGCTTGCAATGACAAGTACACTAGTTTCATAGCAATGACAGGTACACGAATTTTCATAGCAATGACAAAGACGGTAGTTCACAGTAATAACACTACCGTAGTAATCTAATCCACCTGCCTTGATGCAACGGTGTAAAGAAACTGCTTGCGCATTTTCTTCCGATGTTTTAAATAAATACAAAGGTTTATGGCAGGATTTATAGATACGGTGTTGAAATATTAATATTATTGGTATTATATAGATAAATATTTACATTATTTGTGTAAATACGAGGAGGAGTTTGAGGGATGAAGCCTGAGCTTGTGGTTCAATACCTGGTTGACTGGTTGCGGGCAAGAGTCCAGGAGGCAGGTGCCTCTGGTTTAGTACTGGGAGTTAGCGGCGGAGTAGATTCAGCGGTAGCCGCAGTTCTAGCCAAAAAAGCCTTTCCTGATGACTGCATGGCTTTATTAATACCCTGTGAAAGTGATATTAGTGATCGTATTGACAGTCAGACTTTAGTGGAGAAGTTTAATATTCGCTACAGGATAATAGAGATGGATAATGCTTACCGGCTTTTGGCGACCCAATTTGAGTCCTATCTGAAATTTGACGGTGCCAAAGGTCGATTACTGCGGGGGAATATCAAGTCTAGATTGCGTATGATGGCTTTATATTACTCTGCTCTGGGCCGTAATTATTTGGTGTTGGGAACCAGTAATAAAAGTGAAATTAGTGTCGGTTATGCTACCAAATATGGTGATGGAGGGGTGGATATTCAGGTATTAGGTGATCTTTTTAAAAGAGAGGTCTTTGAACTGGCTCGCTACCTGGAAATTCCTCAAGCTATTATCGATAAACCACCTTCAGGCGGGTTATGGTGCGGTCAGACCGATGAAGCAGAATTGGGCTTTACCTATGTAGAATTGGACAAGTACTTATCTACCGGAGTTGCAGAACCAGAACTGAAGCAAAGTATTGAAAAAAGAATGAAAAGCAGTGAACATAAACGAACCATGCCTCCATTGGCTATTATACCGGAACAGCTTAAATAGTTAATATATTCTAATATTGAATTAAGAAGGGAAAATATTTTGGATTCTCGTCAACGCAATACATTAATAAGTATGATTGTAGGGCTGTTCATATTTGCCTATATAGGTTATTTAGCATGGAATACCCTGCCACGATATGATTTTGGAATAATTGCAGCGTTTTTTGCTGTCTATTTATCCTGGTCCATTATCGAAAGTATGGCGTACAAAGTTCCGGAGACCCGGGCTATTGAAGATGATGATCGTCGATCTTATATATACTTGCAACTCTCGTCCATGATCGTTTTATTCTGTGCTTTGATTGATTTTTTGGAATACCACTATACCAGGAATTTTTCTTATGAACCGCTTATCAACTATCTGGGATTTTTTGTGTTTTTCGTCAATTGTGTCATTCGCTATAGAGCAATACAATCTTTGGGTAAGTATTAT
>JAQUBU010000196.1 GCA_028686565.1 Syntrophomonadaceae bacterium | reverse complement strand
CGTGGCAAGAATATCTGGTCAACCTATCGCATACCCTCTTAACAGAGGTGCGGGACTTAGCAGCATTCTGGTAAAATCTGACGGTGTAGTTCATATCCCCAGGGGCAATGAAGGACTTGACGCCGGCTCCAGTTGCCAGGTTATCTTAAATCGATCACCCCGTGTCATTGACAATACATTGGTGTGTTTGGGCAGTCATGATATGTCTATTGACTTCCTGATCGATATCCTGCAAAGGGAACAGGGGCTGCGCATGGTCTCCACCAACGTAGGCAGTATGGGCGGAATCATGTCCCTCTCCAGACGTGAAACCCATTGTGCTGGCCTGCACCTGCTTGATTATGATAGCGGTGATTATAATGTAAGCTACCTGAAAAAATATCTGCCCCAGGAAAAACTGCTTTTAATAAATCTGGTCAAACGCCATCAGGGGCTAGTAGTTAAAAAAGGCAATCCGTTACATATCCAAGGTATAAGAGATCTCGCCCGGCCGGAAATTCGTTTTATTAACCGACAAAAGGGTGCCGGAACCAGACTGCTCTTGGATTACCTGCTTAATCGGGAAAAATTATCTTCCCAAGATATTAACGGGTACAACCGTGAGGAATACACCCATTTGGCAGTGGCGTCCTCGGTTAAAAACGATGGTTGCGATACTGGTCTGGCTATATACGGCAGCGCCAAGGTTATGAACCTTGATTTTATTCCCATTGAGGTGGAACGTTATGACCTATGCATATTGCCGGATTTGTTAAGCAAGAAGCAACTGGATGCTCTGCTGGCAGCTATCCACAGTCCCAGGTTCAGAGCCCGGGCTACGGGTTTTGGTGGTTATGAGCTCGATCTATCAGGACAGACAATCTATGAATACAATGCAAATATTACGCAATAACTTTTTTCAATGTTTTCCATAACATTTGTTTATATAAATCCTTGCATTAATATATTTGCAGGGATTTTACTATTTTTGTCGAAGTATCCTTTTGATAAGCTATATACATGCACCATGAACCCTAAAATCAGTTCAAATTATTTTCCAAGCTATTAATAGGCAGGCTTAGTATTATTTGACAAAAACCGATGCACTGGCTGATTGGCCGAAATCTAAATAGCTTACAATTTTGTAGTTCTCTGGTATACTTTTTCCACCTGTCATTGGGCCTTACTTGATTGTGTAAGGTGCAATATATATTTAAAATCCCCAAGCGGAGGTGGTAATTTTTTGGGGAAAATGTCGAACTCATGCCCGGAAATCTGAGCTCTAATGCGAACAGCTGGCAAAATATGCTCTTTTCATGCTTTTATCGGCCGTTTAGCTTAATAATTGGGTGTTCATTTCTTTCCGGGATGCTATACTAGTTTAGTGATATTTATACCCAGAGCAATTTAAATGGGGAAAGGGGAGTGTTATTCCTATGAAGGTTACCCGTAGACAATTTTTCAAGGTAACCGGTGCTAGCGCCGCTGCACTTGCAGTTGTAGACCTTGGTTTTGACCTGGAGCCTGCAGCAGCAGCAGCCAAGAAGTTGCGGATCAAAAATATAAAACCAGTACCAACTATTTGTCCGTACTGTGCTTCGGGCTGTGGTCTATTGGTCTATTCAGAAAGGGATGCAGCCGGCAAGTTTGTCAAACTTCTTAGTGTTGAAGGAGATCCTGACAATCCCATTAACCGGGGTGCAGCCTGTGCCAAGGGCGCCGCAATGTTCAACCTTAGAGAAATTTATGATGAGGAAACCGGAAAACAGATGATTAATCCCAAGCGGGTACAAAAACCTCTGTACCGTGCACCGGGAAGTGACAAGTGGGAAGAAAAATCTTGGGAATGGATGATGGCCGAAATCGCCAAAAGAGTAAGGGATACTAGAGATAAAAGCTTTATTCACAAAGAAAAGATTTCTGACGGCAGCGAAATTATTGTAAACCGTACTGAAAAAATTGCGTCTTTAGGAGGTTCTGGCCTGGATAGCGAGGAAGCCTACTTGCACAGCAAGCTAATGCGCTCCCTCGGAGTTGTATTCCTTGAAACTCAGGCCCGTATCTGACACTCTGCTACGGTGGCAGGTTTGTCACCAGCATTTGGCCGGGGGGCTATGACCAATCATATGGTTGATTTAAAAAATACTGACGTTGCACTCATCATGGGCAGTAACATGGCAGAGAATCATCCTATCGGGATGAAATGGCTGGGTGAAGGTCGTCGGGTCAGAGGAACCAAAATAATCCATGTTGATCCCAGATATACCCGTACTTCTGTTGTAGCTGACCTGTATGCTCCTTTGCGGTCCGGGACGGATATCGCCTTCTTGGGTGGAATGATCAAATATATCATTGATAACAAACTTTATCATAAGGAATATGTTCTCGCTTATACCAATGCTTCATATCTTATCGCGAATGAATTCGATTTTAAGGACGGTCTATTCACTGGTTATGATGCCGCTAAAAGGTCTTATGATAATAAGAGCTGGGATTATCAGTATGATGCAGATGGCACAACCATACTGAAAGATCCGACTTTGACCAATCCCCGTTGTGCCTTCCAATTGATGGCCAAACACTATTCTCGTTATGATATTGATAGTGTTTGCAAAATTACTGGAACACCAAAGAATAAATATTTGG
Source organism: Syntrophomonadaceae bacterium (assembly GCA_028686565.1). GTDB lineage: Bacteria > Bacillota > Syntrophomonadia > Syntrophomonadales > Syntrophomonadaceae > JAQUBU01. The sequence goes on along the minus strand of JAQUBU010000196.1, from coordinate 2,259 downwards.
AAGTTTTGAAATTATTCTGCTCTACCGGAGCACCTAATAAAGTTGGTAATATAATGTATGCTATGGGTATCACCCAGCATACAGTCGGCAGTCAAAACGTTAAGTCCTTTACCAATGTTCAGTTATTGCTTGGCAACATGGGTCGTCCCGGCGGTGGCATTAATGCGTTGCGCGGTGAAAACAATGTTCAGGGCGCTACCGATATGGCCCTACTTTTCGGTAATCTTCCCGGTTACCTTGATTCTCCGACGAACAGCGTATCCAATAAGGATCTTATCTCATTTGTGAAGACAGTCACACCTGGAGCTGCCAAGATTCCGGCTACTAACATGGACGAATTCCGGGCAGCCGTAGCTGCTGGATTCCCTAATTCTGGTTTTAAAATTAATACCTCCAAGTGGCTTGTAAGCACCCTCAAAGCCTGGTGGGGCAAATCATGTACCAAGGAAAATGATTTCGCCTATCATTACTTGCCCAAACGCGATGCAGCAAAGAACTATTCTCACATGGCTATTTTTGAAGCTATGTATAAAAAGGAAATTGAAGGATTGTTTGTGATGGGCACCAATCCAGTAGTAGGTGGTCCCAATGCTAATAAGGAACAAACCGCTCTGTGCAACTTGAAATGGATGGTTAGCTGTGATCTATGGCTGAATGAGACCGCTGAGTTCTGGACTTATGCCGCCTGGGAAAGACCTGTGAAAAATGACAAGGTTGCACTTCGTACACCTAAAGACATTCAAACCGAAGTCTTCTTCCTGCCTGCAGCAGCAGTTTTCGAAAAGGAAGGTACTGCCGCCCAGACTGGCCGTTGGGTTCAATATCGCTGGAAAGGTGCGGAGCCGTTAGGCGATTCCAAATCTGACCTGTGGATGATCGACGAAATGGCTAAGGGTATCCAGAAGCTCTATAAAGACAGTACTCGTCCTGAAGATGAGCCCATCAAGAACCTGACCTGGGGTTACGGAGATGGTGAAGAACCAGAACCTATTAAGGTAGGCTTTGAATACAGTGGTTATACAGTGGCTGACAATAAACCTATCAGCTCTGGATTTGCTTCCCTTAAAGATGATGGCAGTACTGCCTGCGGGGTCTGGATTTACTGTGGCCAGATGGCCAGTAAGGCGGATGGCTCCTTGGATTACAAGCCGATGCATCGCGACAACAAAGATAATTCGAAGACTGGTCTGGGTCTGTACTCCAACTGGGGTTGGTGTTGGCCAGTTAACCGCCGCATAATTTACAATCGTTGTTCCATCCAGCCGGATGGTGTAACCCCTTGGCCAGGTGATGACGACCGGGTATTAATTCGCTGGGATGCGACTAAGATATCTAATCCATTAAAACCTGAAGTAGTAGGTAGCTGGGTAGGTGATGACGTGTGTGATACCACCAAGACAGCTCCGCCAGATAAGGCCAATCCTTTCATAATGAGACCGGAGGGTACAGGTTGTTTCTTTGCTGCCAAGGCTTCTTTCAAGGATGGTCCTTTCCCCGAGCATTATGAGCCATGGGAAAGCCCGGTTAAGAACCTGATGAATAAACAGGAATTCAATCCGGCTACTAAGGTCTGGGAACCGGATAAACAAGGTAAGGTTGAGCAATATCCATTTATTGGTACAACTTATAGAGTAGTTGAACACTGGCAGACCGGAGCATTAACCCGCAACCTACCCTGGTTGGCAGAGCTTATGCCCAACATGTTTGTGGAGATTAGTGAACAGTTAGCTAAGCTTAGAAAAATCGAAAATGGCGACAATGTTATCGTATCGACTACCCGAGGCGATATCGAAGCTATTGCCTGTGTAACCAAACGTATCAAACCTTTTATAATTGACGAAAAAGAAGTACACATGGTTGGAGCACTTTGGCAGTTCGGATTCAAGGGCTATGCCACCGGAGACCCGGCAAATCGCTTGACCCCGCATGTCGGCGATGCTAACACCATGATTCCCGAATACAAAGCCTGGCTTTGCGATATAAGGAGGGCTTAAGTATGGCAAGATTAATGACGAATTTATATGATGTTAGTAAATGTACTGCCTGTCGTGGTTGCTTGGTAGCCTGTAAAGACTCCAATCAACTTCCAGCGGTAATGGAACCCTTTAAGGGCAATTATGCGACTCATGAAGATACCAATGGCAACACCTATACCCTGATTCGCTTTATTGAGCATGAGGATCCTGTGGACGGTGTACGCTGGAACTTCTTAAAATGGCAGTGCATGCATTGCTTAGATGCCGAGTGCATGAAAGTATG
>JAQUBU010000195.1 GCA_028686565.1 Syntrophomonadaceae bacterium | reverse complement strand
AAATGGGAGTATATTGTTAACAAAGATTTATTACTGGAAAATAGCCTAAATAAATCATGTTACAATATTATACTTGATAATAACAAATATTAACAATTATACTATGAAGCAGGAATTATGAGAAATAAATAGAAATAAGACCTTAATATGCTGTAAGGGGTTGATAGGATGCTGGAAAAAATATTCAATTCACAAACCAATATATTATTGAATAAAGCCATGGATGCAGCAAGCTTAAGAAATGATGTAATAGCCAACAACATTGCAAATGTAGATACTCCTAAATTTAAACGTACTGAAGTTATTTTTGAAGAAAATATGAAGAAATTGCTGAATGATGTTAATGAACCGGTAGCAGGCAAACTCAATGTTACCAATGCAAAACATATCCAAATAATGCGGGAAAATGACGGCAAGAGCCTGGATGAATTTCAGCCGGAAACTAGGATTCTAGAGGACCTTAGTTTCCGCAATGATGAAAATAATGTCGACATTGATACTGAAATGGCCAAGAACACCAAAAACAAAATTAATTATGATGCACTTGGTCAGAGTATGAGTAATGAGATAAAAATATTAAGAATGGCTATAACTGGAAGGGGATAGACGGTTATGGGATTTTTGGATAGTATTGATATTAGTGCATCTGGTTTGACAGCTCAGCGTCTCAGGATGGATACGATAGCCAACAACATGGCAAATGTGGAAACAACGCAGGTTGAGAATGGAACAGGCCCATATAAACGTCAAATCGTATTGTTCCAGGCAAGGGGAACTCAGCCCACGGCACGAAAATTTAAAGATATTTTCGATGAAGAGGCAAAGGCAAAAACTATCGGGACAGGGGTACGGGTTAAGGAGATACGGGAAGTGAATGAGGATGAAGCACCTTTCCGCAAAGTTTATGATCCATCTCACCCTGAAGCTGATGAACAAGGCTATGTTAATTACCCCAATGTTAATATTGTTGAAGAGATGATTAATATGATATCCTCTACGCGTGCCTATGAAGCTAATGCAAAGGTCATAGAGGCAAGTAAAAGCATGGCTGCACGCGCTTTAGATATAGGCAGATAGGGGAGATGATTTAATGAAATTAGGAGCAACGGATATTAGACATATGGCAGGAGCATCTGGCCTTGTTCAAAACGATGCCCAAAAGAATGCTGCTGAGAGTCAGAAGATTGAAGCAGGATTTTTGGGATATTTAAAGGATGCTTTGCAGGATGTAAATGATCTGCAGGTTGAAGCAGCTGCAAATGCCGAGAAATTAGCTTTAGGTGATCAGACATATTTACATAATACGATGCTTGCTTATGAAAAGGCAAATCTGGCTCTGCAGCTAACCGTTGAAGTTAGGAACAAAATTGTAGAAGCATATCAGGACTTAATGCGCATACAAATGTAGAATTTGTTTTAGGGAGTTAGATAATGGAGACTTTTACAAACAACGTCAGGCAGACAGGTGTGCGAATTAGGGAAGCCTGGACAAAGCTTGGTTTAAATCAAAAAGTACTTTTCGGAGCGGCAGCATTATTAATAATCGCAGCTGTTGTAATTCTTGCACTTAGTGTAGGACAGGAAACAGCTTATGAGGTTCTATACACCGAATTGGATAAGAAAGATGCTGCCCAAATTATTGCCAAATTAGATGAAGATAAAATACCTTATAAGCTTGAGAACAGCGGTACAACCATTCTTGTTTCCCCCGTAAATAAAGACAAAACCCGCTTGCAATTAGCCAGTGAAAACCTGCCCCGAGGGGAAACCGGCTTCGAACTCTTCCAGGAAAGTCAATTTGGAGAAACCCAGACAGATAAAAAAGTTAAATACCAGATGGCACTTCAAGGGGAGCTTGCCCGGAGCATTCAGAGTTTGGACAAGGTTAAAGCAGCTAAAGTTAATTTGGCGCTGGCGGAAGAAACTCTATATTCTGATGATGAGGTATTACCCAAGGCATCTGTTGTAGTTAATACCAAAGAAGGAGAGAAGCTTGCTCCTAAAGAAATTCAGGGGATCATTAACCTGGTGGCGAACAGTGTTGAAAAGCTAACTCCTGAAAACGTAGTGATTGTTGACCAGGGCGGAAATTTAATTTCTGAGAACTTACCTGACACACAGGGTGATGCAACTGCAATAATGAAAGTTCAACTGGAAATAAAAAAGCAGTATGAAAAGGAAAAACAAGAAGCAATCCAGAGTATGCTGGATAAAAGTTTGGGCAAAGAAAATTCTGTAGTCCGCGTTAATGTAGATTTGAATTTTGATGATCAAGAACAGAAGGATGAAAAATACACCCATGATGATAAAGGCACCTTTGTCCGCAGTGAAGAAATAAAAAAGGAATCGGGTACCGAAACCACTACGAATAATGCAGCAGTACCCGGAACCGATACCAATATTCCACAGTACCAGGAAGTTGATACAGAGGGAACTGGAGTATCAAGTTATGACAAGAGCAGCAAAATTAAAAATTACGAGCTTAATAAAACTGAAACTTCTACCAAAATGGCGCAGGGCGATGTCAAGTATGACTATCTGACCGTAGCGGTTTTAGTTAATAATAAAGGAACAGAAAATGCCAAGATTGGAGAAACCGAAGAAGCAAAAGTCGAGAAGATTCGCAATATTGTTGCAACTGCCTGTGGATTGAGAGAAAATCGCGATAATGAAAGTGTCCGTCTGGAAGACAACATTTCTGTTGCTTTTGTCGATTTTATAACTGAACCAGTACCAGCAACAACTGTCGGTACTATGGATAAAGTGATGCAATCACCATTAACCCCTTGGATAATAGCCTTACTGGCGATCGCTATCGGGCTGTTGGTATGGCTGCTGATGAAGCGCCGTCAGGCTATGCTGGACCAACAGAGAGCAGAAGAGGAAGCAGCGAGAATAGCTGAATATGAATCAATAGTTGATGAAGAAATAAGGGTTGAAGATTTAATTGATGCCGGTCTATCTACTGAAGAGAAAGAAAGACGCCGTATTAAAGAAGAAATTGATCGCATCATTAATGATAATCCTGAAATTGCAGCGCAGGCTCTTAGAGCCTGGTTAAGCGATGAATAGAGGTGAGCAAAGTGGCAATTAAAACCAGCCTTAACGGCAAACAAAAAGCAGCTAATCTTTTCATTTTTTTGGGCCCTGAAAAAGCGGCTAAATTGTTTCAACATATGAATGAGGAAGAGATTGAACAAATTACCCTTGAAATAGCCAATGTTCGCCAGGTACCCAGTGAAAAAATGGATGAAATATACCATGAGTTTTATGAAATGTGTATAGCCACACAGTTTATTGGTCAAGGCGGCATAGATTATGCTAAAGAGGTTTTGGAAAAAGCTTATGGAGTAGATAAAACCAATGAGATTATCGGCAGGATTTCTTCTTCATTACAGGTCAGACCTTTTGACTTTATACGCAAAACTGAACCTTCACATTTATTGAATTTTATACAATCTGAACATCCGCAGACTATAGCGCTGATACTGGCGTATTTGGAACCGGAAAAGGCCGCAATTATTCTGGGCGCACTTGCTCCTGAAAGACAGTCTGAGGTTGCCAAGAGAATTGCTATAATGGACACTACTTCACCTGAGGTTATAAAGGAAGTTGAGAGGATATTGGAGCGCAAGTTATCTTCGATTGCGCCTCAGGAGCTTACTGCAGCCGGTGGTGTTAAGGCGGTAGTTGAGATTATTAACAGGGTCGACCGGACAACTGAAAAGACGATCATGGAAACCCTGGAAGTTCAGGACCCTGAACTGGCAGAAGAAATCAAGAAACTAATGTTCGTTTTCGAGGATGTTGTAATGATTGATGATCGTTCCATCCAGCGCGTACTGCGTGAAGTTGAATCGCAAGACCTGGCACTGGCTTTGAAAGGAGCCAGCAATGAGGTATCGGAGAAAATATTCCATAATATGTCTACCCGTGCATCTGATATGTTGCGTGAAGATATTCAATTCATGGGACCAGTTAGATTACGTGACGTTGAGGAGGCACAGCAGCGCATAGTTAACATCATTCGTCGTCTTGAAGATTCCGGTGAAATTGTGGTAGCAAGAGGCGGAGGAGATGAAGTAATTGTCTAACATAATAAAGAGAAGCGAGCTGCTTATTTCTCAGCCTAAAATAATAGATCTTTCAACAATGTATGAGTTGGAGAGAATTAAAAGGGAAAGCCTTGCTTCACTGGAAAATATAGTTGTTGAAGATATTGAAGAAGAAATTGCCGAGGATAAAATCGAGAAGGAAAGACAAGAACTGGAGCGCCTTAAATTAGAAGGCGAAAAGATACTCAATGAAACTGAACTTATGGTTATGGAACTGCTGCAAAAGGTTAGGGATGAAGCGAAGACAATTATTGCCAATGCCCATGAAGAAGCAGAAGTTCTTAGAGAGAAAATGTTTGAAGAAGCTACCCAGATTAGGGAAAAAAGCCAAAATGAAGGTTATGAAAACGGTTTAAAAACTGCTCAGCAAGAAATTGAAGCAGATCGCCTGCTGGCGATACAACAGAATCAGGAATTATTGGAGGAAGCCCGGCAAACCAAACTAAATATGATGAAAGCCAGTGAATCAGATATGGTTCGTTTGGCCATGGCGGTTGCTAAAAGAGTTATAGGAAGTGAATTAGCAACCAATCCTAATGTAATTATCAACATGCTGCGGGAAGCACTGGGATTCTTGGATCAGCCGGGTAATGTTACCGTATATGTTAACCCCCAGGATGTTGAGAGGATTTTTAAAGTAATGGAAACCGAAACATTTACCGATATTGGTAGTAATGATATGCAATTGAATATATATGCTGATGGGCGAATAGCAGCCGGGGGATGTATGTTGGAAAGTGATGCCGGTTCGGTAGATGCCAGGGTTGAGACCAGAATTA
>JAQUBU010000194.1 GCA_028686565.1 Syntrophomonadaceae bacterium | reverse complement strand
AACAAGTGCCCTTTGCTATAATTGAAGAAGAAGCCCAGAAAGACTTGTTGAGCATTATCATTCCTGCCTATAATGAGGCTGCTCGATTGCCCCGTCGTTTGCAGCAATTAGCCGGAGCTATGGCCGCTCAATCACCATTGGAAATCCTGGTGGTTGATGACGGCAGTGTTGACCATACCCGCCAAATAGCCGCCGATATTGCTTTGAATTATCCTTGCATTCGGGTCATTAGCCATGAAAAAAATCAAGGTAAAGGTGCGGCGGTCAGAACTGGGGTAATGGCGGCGCGCGGGGAGTATATTATTTTTGTTGATGCTGATGAGAGCTTTTCGTCTGAACATATAGAGAAAATATACAAGCAGCTCCAGCAAGGCTCCCGGATGGTTATTGGCAAACGCAGCTGCCCGCAGGGTGTGAGGGTTGCCGGCGAATCTTCATTGCGTAAATTTCTAGGCCGGGGGTTCAACCTTTTTGTGCAAGCATTGCTCTTGCCAGGTATTAAGGATACACAATGCGGTATCAAGGGATTTCATTGGCAACTGGCGCGCCAGATATTTTCCCGGCAGCGCGTGTCAGGTTTTGCCTTTGACGTTGAGCTGCTTTCTTTGGCGCGAGTGCTTGATGTTGATATTTTTGAACTGCCTATGCAGGCTCAAGACTGTCGTGGTTCAACGGTCCATCCCATATTTTCTCCTTTGCAGATGGCCTGGGATGTTGGAAGGATAAAAACTGCAATGTTTTTAAATCTTTACAAGTTTAATAAGCCGAAGCCCTGGCTGCCTCTGACGGCTGGGCTTGGTCTCTTCCTGCTTGCCCTGGCGGTGCGTCTGCCCTGGTTGTGGCAGGTGCCCCGTTATATTGACGAACTCAAGGAAGTCAAGCTGGCTTATGCTATTTATGCTGGTCAAGCATGGCCGCTGCATAATGCAGCGCACGATATTGGTGCTATGCACAACTATATCCTGGCAACCATTTTCAAAATATTTGGCCCCAGTATCTACTGGCCTCGTCTATATGTTGCTATAACCGGTGCATTGACGGTGGCTCTGGTTTATCAGCTGGGTGTGTTATTATTTGACCGCTGGACTGGTATTCTGGCAGCCGGTTTTTTGCTGACCAGTGGTATGCATATTATGGTAAACCACATGGCCTGGGCAAATTGCACAACCCCTTTCTTTTTTGTTCTGGCTGTTCTGGCGACCGAAAAAGCCCGCCGCGAAAAAAGCGGCTACTGGCTATTGGGAGCTGCACTGTTTTGGGCTGCTGCTTTGCAAACTCATTCTTCAGTAATTATTTACGTTTTGATAGTTGTCATATATGTTTTATCTCTCCGTTTTCGTTCTGAAGCTGGTCTCAATCCAAAATGGTATGGGGGTGCCGCATGCTTATTCATGGCCTCCTATGCCAATATGATTTATTACAATATTATTAGCCGGGGCGGCAGTTTCCGCTGGCTGACCAATAAAGATTACGCTTTGGAGGAACAGCCAGGGCTGATTTCATATTTCATAAATCTGGAACAGATGCTTATAGAGTTATTGCGTACCATCAGTTCAACTTATGTGGAGCATGGTCATATCTGGCAATATATGACGCAACCGCTTTTTGTCCTGGCGTTTGTGTTTCTGCTGTTGGGTATACGGGTGGCATACCAAAAACAGCAAAAGCTGCTGATATGGATGATCTTAGGGGGATTTCTGGTCATACCTTGGATAAACCAGCGCTATGTCTTTTATTTAGCAACCCGTTATATAATGCCTATGAATATATGTGCGCTGTTGCTGGTTGCTGCTGCAGTAGTTTACCTATTGCAAGGGGCCCGCGCCAAACTCAAAAACAACAAGTTCATTATAGCACCGGCTGCTATGCTGCTATGTTTGTTTATGGTTATGCAGTTGTTCCCCTTTTATGATTATTGCCGACAGAATGACAGTACCAACCTTTCCAACCAGATGGCACTGGAAATTATGTCAGTAATAAACTCCTATGAGCAAGCAAGAACGCTGGTATTGCTGGACCAGAACCTGCCTTTGGAGAATACCCCCTTGCCTTATTTATTAACGGTCAGCGAACATAAATACCATTTATTTAAAAATAAGGAAACCAGTGAGGAGAATGAAGAATATAAGTGGACCAGTCTGCTGGAAAGACACGCTGACCAAAAGTTATTGCTGGTAATGAATCAGGATACTTATACTAATGCACAAAGTCAAATCGCAGCTGTCCGCAAGTACACATTTCAAACCAAGGTTGTCTTTCCGAGGGAAACCAAACAAGATCGTATTATTTATTTGGTAGAGATGACCGCAGATCTCGATTTGGCGAAGAAAAAGTCAAGCCTCTTGGACTCGGCGGGTTATGCACTTATTGAGCAATAATTAGCACAGGCATAATAGGGAAGGCGAAGTGCGGTTTCGGCAAGCAAAAGAACCGTACCTTGCGTACTGGCGTTTTTTTAACCTTAATCACTTTCTGTATATGCTATGCAGGGATTATTGCTAGACCTGCATAGTAAAAGCCATACGCAAAATCCTCTTGCTTATGAGGAATCTATTACCTATTATGTGAATAGAGCCTAAAATATTTTGAAAAGGGGGAAGGACTGTGCAAGCATTGGAAATCAAGGAAAATGTCTACTGGGTAGGTGTCCAGGATCCTAATTTAAGAGTATTTGATATAGTAATGACCACCGAATATGGTACAACTTACAATGCTTATCTCGTTAAAGGCCAGGAAAAGACAGTTTTAATTGAGACCGTAAAAGTCAGGTTATTCGATGAGTACCTTGAAGATTTGCAGAAAGTAGTCAATCTCTCCGAAATTGATTACCTGATAATGAACCACACGGAACCCGACCACTCCGGTTCCGTAGCTAAATTGCTTGAAAAAGTGCCGACTATTACTATTTTAGGCAGTCAAACAGCCCTTGGTTTTTTAAAAGAGATAACTAACCAGAGCTTTAATTCCAGGGAAATCAGAGAAGGTGACAGTCTGGATCTGGGTGGTAAAACTTTGCGGTTTATCTCAGCACCGTTTTTACATTGGCCTGATACTATGTATACTTATCTTCCCGAAGATAAAATTCTATTTACCTGTGACTCCTTTGGAAGCCACTATGTTGATGAGAGAGTATTTAATGATCTGATTGAATATGACTTTATGGATGCCTATAAATATTATTTTGATATGATTATGGGGCCTTTCAAACCATATGTCCTTGAAGCTCTGGAAAAAATCAAAGACCTGGAACTGGATGTACTTTGCCCCGGACATGGTCCGGTATTAAGAAAGAATATTCCTTACTATATTAATCTTTACAGGGAGTGGGCAACGCCTCCTCCTCAGGCCGCAGACCGAAAACCGGAAATTGTTATGGCCTATGTAAGTGCTTACGGTTACACGGAAATGCTGGCAGACAGTATAATTGAAGGTATAGGTGCGATTGGCGATTTTGATATAAAACGTTTTAACCTGGTTGAAGACCAACTGGAAGATGCCCTGCAAAACATTGCAAGTGCAGATGGCCTGTTAATCGGGTCGCCAACTATAAATGGTGATGTTCTGCCCCCTATTTGGGAACTGCTTATAAAATTATCACCAATCACTCATGCAGGCAAAGTAGCCCTGGCTTTTGGGGCTTATGGCTGGAGCGGGGAAGCGGTGCCTGCCATAGAGCAGCGTCTCAATGCACTGAGAATGCAAGTTCTGCCTGGAATGCGGGTGCAATTCAAACCATCAGCCCGCAGCCTGGAGGATGCTTTTAACCTGGGGATGGACTTTGCCCGGACAATTTTGGACAAGGGTCAGGACAAGACAAAAACCCAATGGCGTTGTTTGGTCTGCGGTCATATCCATACCGGGGAAGAACCACCTGATATATGTCCGGCCTGCGGCGTAGGACCGGAGAATTTTGTGCGGGTGGCATTGGAAGATGAATTCAGTAATGACAGTAATGAAAGCTTTGTTATAATCGGAGGCGGTATCGCTGGACTGTCAGCAGCCCAGGCAATTCGCAAGCGTAATGCAACCGGGGAAATAGTTGTTTTGACCGAGGAACCGTTCATACCTTATTACCGGCCGGCACTTTCGGATTTTTTGAGTGAAGATTTGCCAGATAAGAGGCTCTTTGTTTTCGATAAAGCATGGTATAGCGAAAACAAGATTGACATTAAAACTAAATTTAAAGTGATTTCCATGGATACCGCCGCTAAAACAATTATTGGTGCAAACGGCGAAAGCCTGAAATATGACAAATTGATTATAGCCAGTGGAGCGCGCAGTAATGTACCACCATTTAAAGGCGTCGATAATAAAGGAGTCTTTACCCTGCGCAGTCTGGAAGATGCCCAGGCTATTAAGGAAGCCATGAAAAAGGCAAAAAAGGCCGTGGTTATTGGCGGAGGTGTTTTGGGTCTGGAGGCAGTTTGGGAAATGCTTTCATCAGGCCTGGAAGTAGCAGTTGTCGAGTTTAATGAACGTCTGATGCCCAGACAATTGGATGTTTCTTCATCAGCAATACTGGCGGAAATTATTACTGCCAAAGGAGTTAAACTATTCCTGGGTAAAGCTACTGAAGAAATCCTGGGAGAAGATGGTGTTGTTAAGGCGGTACGATTAAATGATGGTCAAGTTTTGGATGCTGATCTGGTACTGCTCTCCACAGGTGTCAAACCTAATGTGGAAATAGCTAAAGAAGCAGGGTTAGAGGTCAAGCAGGGTATAGTAGTGGATGAAAAAATGCGCAGCAATATTTCGGGGATTTATGCTGCAGGAGATGTAGCACAGTTTGGGGATCGGATGATAGGGCTCTGGTCAACGGCAATGGAAATGGGGAAAATTGCAGGAGCAGCTGCAGCCGGAGATTGGCTGGAGTATAAGGAGCCCCGCATATCCACTATGCTGGCTGCCTTTG
>JAQUBU010000193.1 GCA_028686565.1 Syntrophomonadaceae bacterium | reverse complement strand
CATGAAATTGAGGCCTGTTTTCAAACTAAATCAGGCGAACTTCGAATCGCCTTATTTTCTGCCGAAATAATAAACATAAGCGGCAAACCTCATGTGTTAAGTACTTTTAGTGATATAACTGAAAGTAAAAACATTGAAGTGGCTTTAATGGATTCACAGCAACATCTGCATGATATCATTGACTTTTTACCTGATGCTACCCTGGCTGTTGATCGGGAAGGCAAGGTTTTCATATGGAACCGTGCCATGGAAGAATTGACCGGGGTCGGGGCAGAGGAAATGCTGAATAAAAATGACTGTGAATATGCTTTGCCCTTTTATGGTTGTAAACAACCCATGCTGGTCGATCTGGTATTGAAACCCGATAATAAAATAGATGAACATTTTAGTATTTTACAACATGATCTGGAAGTAATAATCATCGAGACTATGGTTCCATGTCTGCGCGGCAAACCTGCTTATTTATGGGGCAAGGCTACCCCATTATATGACTCCTACGGCAACATAGTCGGAGCCATAGAGACTATCCGGGACATTACCGACCGCCAGCAAAACAAGGAAAAGCTCAAGAAAGCCCGCGAAGAAATGCAGGCCTTGTCTCATACCCTTATGCAGGTACAAGAGGATGAACGCCGCCATCTGGCACGAGAATTACATGATGCCCTGGGACAAACCCTTACCGCCGTAAAAATTAATCTGCAATCTATGGCTCACAACAACCCCATGGCCAGCACCCAGCTCAAAGAAAGTATCGCTATAGTAGATCAATCTCTACATGATATTCGTCAATTGTCACTATCCCTTCGGCCCTCTGTTCTTGATGATCTGGGTTTGGAAGCAGCACTGCGAACACATCTATCTGCTTTGATGCAAAGATCCGGACTTAAAATCAGTTTTTCCAGCAACCTGGACTCCAGGCGGCTGCCTGTCAAGCTTGAAACCGCCTGTTTTAGAGTGGTACAGGAATCCTTGACCAATGTTCTCCGCCACGCTCAAGCCCAAAATGCCCAGGTAGTTTTAAAATTGGAGAATAAGGAATTAATACTGCGAATCTCTGATGATGGTCAGGGCTTTGAAGTTGAACTTGCTGCCAACAATGCGGTTAAGGGCAGAAGTATGGGCCTATTAGGCATGCAAGAACGAGTAGTGCAGGCAGGCGGCCGCTATGCCATCTATTCTTCCTTGTCTGGAGGTACACATATTAGTGCCTATTTCCCTTTGGAATAACAATCTTTTAATAGCCTTACGCTTTAAGCATCGGAAGAAACTGCGCAGTAGTTTAAACATACTGCTGCAACGAGGCAGCGCCTCGTTATAACCAGCCGCCTGTTTTGTTAATATAACCCGACCGCTGTAAAGAAGCGGGGGACATATTCTCGCCTCGTTATAGCCCCAAAAGGAGGAATTGCAGATGGAATCTATAACTATACTGTTGGCTGATGACCACCAATTGGTTAGAGCTGGTATTCGTTCTTTGTTAAATCATTTTGCAGATATTGAGGTAGTTGCAGAGGCTGATAACGGTTTACAGGTATTGGATTTACTAAAGACTTGTAAGCCCGCAATTATCTTAATGGATATTACCATGCCGGAAATGAATGGCCTGGAAGCAACGACTACTGTAATTCGCGATTATCCTGATACCAAAGTTATACTGCTCTCCATGTATGCGAATGAAGAATATGTACGACAAGCCTTGCAATCAGGAGCTTCGGGATATATTCTAAAAGATGCCGCGCCGGTGGAATTGGAGTTAGCTATTAAATCCGTCTTAAATGGGGCCACCTACTTAAGCCCGGTAATCTCCCATCAAGTAGTTTGCGATTATGTGAGAAACACCGGCAGCAGCAGTCATAATTTGCAAGGCAAGCTTACTCCCAGACAATTGGAAGTTTTGAAGCTTATCGCTGAAGGTTGCAGCACAAAAGATATTGCGGCCAGTTTGAGAATAAGCCCCAAAACGGTCGAAAGTCACCGCGCACAATTAATGGACCGTTTGGAAACTTATGATGTTGTGGGTCTGGTTAAATTAGCTATTAAAAATAACCTCATTAAATCCCGCGATTAAGTATTTCTCCATCTTCTTTTCAAAAGATTCCCTATCCTCATCAGGAATTACCCTGCTTGTGCTTAAGGTTTTCCCCTATTTCGCATCTATATTCAGTACTGGTATACTATTCCATAGCAGGGGCGAGTTAGGAACATAAGGTAAATGAGTCCATCTGCAAGTTATAATGGCGCGGTGTATCACAAGTATTGAGAAACGATGAAGGAGGAGTTATAAATGACAACCCAAAACAGATTTAACTTCGGAGAAATGATGGAGACAAGTATGCAGATTTCTAAAAATATGGTGAGCAGTTATTCCGAAATGTGGAAGAACTACTCTAATACTTTATCGTCTATCAACCAGCAGTTAATGGATATGAGTAACAAACATCTTACATTTTGGCAATCCCAGCAGGAAACCTTAATGAATATCAATACTCGTTTTGCTAATGAATTTTGCAGTGGAATGCAACAATTCAAAGACACTATTCAGGATGCCAGTGAGGGCATGGAAAGAAATAACATGCCAGTTTTTCTCTCTTACTTTGAACTGGTCAAGCAAGTTGAGGACTTGAACAAGAAAATAGAAGATATAGATCAAAAACCTACTGCTGCCAAGAAGCCTGCAGCCCTTAAAGAAGCGTGATAGAGCCAACCTGCTTTAATTCTCTTCTGCCCTAAAAAGAACCCGGCTACCTCTTGACCTGATAAAATTCTTTCAGGTCAAGGGACAGCCGGGTTCTTGTTTAGTTTATGGTTTATCTGGCTTTTAAGCATTGACTTAATTCCTGTACTGAAGTTATTGGTTCCTGGCAAGCAAAATGACTGCAAATATAGACAGTACTTTGTCCATTTATGCTGTTCATTTCTTTAAGGTATTCAGGTAAATTACTATCTGTTTCTCCTTCTTCCTTAAATATACTGATTGCAAAGGGATTGTACATTTTATTAATTGTATCCAACATTATACTGCTGTTATCTTCTTCGGCCTTGCCCACTACAACTATTTGCTTATCCGGACTAGCAGCATATAGAGCAGCACATAGCAAGAATGAATAGGCAGTCGGCATCGAGTTTATACTTTCAGCAAAACAGCTTATTTGTTTTTGCGCTTTTTGCTCCAGTTCAACACTGGCCGTTAGTCGGGCTAAGCGCAGGAAATTCAGGGCTGCAACTGAGTTACCTGAAGGCATGGCACCATCATAGACCTCTTTCGGGCGGATCAGCAGCTGCTCGCTGTCATTGCCATAGAAAAACAGGCCCCCTTTGTCACCATCTCCAAAATAGCGCAAGAGATCATTATTTAGATCTATGGCAGTACGCAAGAACTCAATTTCATAACTGCTTTCATAAAGTTCTATCATAGCCCAGATCAAAAAAGCATAATCATCAGCGTAGGCCGGATATGACGTTTCTCCTTCCCGGTAAGAAGCCATCAGCCTTCCATCCTCCTGACGCTGCAGTTTGGACATGATAAAAGCTGCAGCTTTCCGGGCTGACTGCAAGTAACCGGGCTCATCCAGAACGCGGGAGGCATAGGCCAGAGCTGCTATCATCAAGGCATTCCAGGAACAGAGTATCTTATCATCCTTAAAGGGGTGGATACGCTTTTCTCTCGCTTCAAAAAGCTTCTTCCTTGATCTTTCCAGCCTTTCCTGCTCAGAATCTTTAGGTATCCCTCCAAGTAGATTGGGAATATTTGCTACTTCAAAATTTCCAGGCTTCTTAATGTCATAAACCTGGTTGAAGAAATTGCCTTCACTCTCCCCCAGCAACTCAATAATCTGCTCCGGAGTCCACAAATAAAACTTGCCTTCCACTCCTTCCGAGTCAGCATCCTCGGCGGAATAAAAGCCCCCTTCCGGAGAAGTCATATCGCGTAAAACATAGCTGAAAATCTCCCGCGCTATACGGGCATAGATTTCTTTATGGGTTAGCTGATAAACCTCAATATATGCTATGGCCAGCAAAGCATTATCATATAACATTTTTTCAAAATGAGGCACCAGCCACCGGGCATCCGTAGAATAGCGGGAAAAACCAAAACCAATGTGATCGTAAATACCGCCCCGGTACATGCTTTCCAAAGTCTTTTCGGCCATCTTCAGGGCTTGTTGCTCACCATAAGCATAATAGTAGCGCAATAAAAAATACAGCCGGTGCGATGAAGGAAATTTGGGTGCGGCGCCAAAACCTCCGAATCTTGCATCAAAGTTTTGCTGCGAATCAGCAAACGCCCTCTGGAATACCTCTTCATCCAGCATACCCTCTGCAGTTTTTTCTTCCCTTTGCAGCCATTTTATTATTCTCTCACCTGAGTCTAATATATCACTGCGATTGCTATGCCACATTTCAGTAATTCGCGGCAGCAACTCCATCAGCCCCATCATTCCCCCCCGGGTATTTTTAGGTAAATAAGTAGCAGCAAAAAACGGTTTTTTATCCGGGGTCATGATTATAGTCAAGGGCCAGCCGCCATGACCGGTTATAGCCTGGCACACATTCATATAAATGCTGTCGATATCCGGCCTTTCCTCCCGGTCCACTTTGATACAGACATAATCCTTATTAAGCTGAGCGGCTACTTCTTCGTCTTCAAACGATTCCCGCTCCATTACATGACACCAATGACAAGTACTGTACCCAATAGAAAGGAAGATGGGTTTATCTTCCTCTTTGGCTTTGGCAAAAGCCTCTTCACCCCAGGGATACCAATCCACCGGGTTTTTGGCATGCTGTAAAAGGTATGGTGATTTTTCTGTGTTCAAGCGATTGTGTTTGCTGAAAATATATTCTAATTCAGGCACTTCTCATTATCCCCTATCAATAATTATTATTTATTTTATAGTTCCCCATATATAAGAATC
>JAQUBU010000192.1 GCA_028686565.1 Syntrophomonadaceae bacterium | reverse complement strand
GTCTTAATACCCAGGGAATGAGTGAGATTAGCCTGAGGGTCCATATCAATAAGTAATACCCGGTATCCGGATAGAGCCAGAGCAAAACCGGTATTTATGGTTGAGGTAGTTTTTCCTGTTCCGCCTTTTTGGTTGCTGAAGGCAATAACCCTCATTATTAGCGCTCCTTTTCCAATAATTAATCATTGAAATTTAATTATTAACTCAACTTTCGTAGTTGACATATTATGCGACATAACTAGTGTGCTTGTCATTGCTATGAAATTAACATTCTTGTCATTGCTATGAAATTAACATTCTTGTCATTGCTATGAAACTAGCGTTTTGTCATTGCGAGCGCAGCGCCAACCTGTCATTGCGAGCGCAGCGCGGCAATCTTCCCCCGTAATTGACTACGTAAATGAAAAATGCTCTAACGTTTTTCGTTTACCGTGGCGGGTTATTACCCGTGGGAATTGCGAGCGGTAGAGAAGCAATCTAAAATGACTTGGCGATGGATGGATTGCTTCGCTGCACTCGCAATGACATATAAGATAGCTCGCGATGTACGTCAATATGGTATTTTAAACAGTTTATTTTATTGCTTTCCGGGCTTTTCAGCCTGTTCTTTTGGTCAGAAAGTTGAGTTATTAACTCAACTTTTGCAGTTGACATTGAAAGCTATATATTTCTGTCAAGTGCGAAGCTTGTATTAATAATTAAACACTCATTTCGACTTTCATGAAGAAAAACCTCTTTATTCCGCTATATTTGCCAGTGATTGTATAATGAGGTGAAATTCTGAAAGAAATTTTATTATTACGTTATGTGCCCTGAATGAGCGAAAGGGAATGGTTAAAAAATTGCATATTAAAAAAAAAGAAACCACCGGGCATATTGCTGGTGATTTCTAATTATATATGATTCTCAATAATAACTATAAATCGATAAGCTTTATTCAGATTTATACGATCCTTTTAGAGTATGGGACCAGGCATCGGTAATATAGTTCTTCCAAAGGCGGTATTAAGCTGAATTGCTGCAGCGATATAAATAGCTAAACATCCAGCTGCTCCCAGTAAGTTTCCTGCCATGGGGCTCCAGGTTTTAGCCATCCAGCCGCCGTCTGTTCCGGCAACTATAACACAAGCAAAATCCAATAATATTACTGCTATGGACAATAACGCGGGACCGGTCTTCATGTATGCAGGTGTCCAGAGTATTAAGCTAGTTACTAGAACAATCCATGCATATCCATCGATATGTGTATCAATGGGAGCACCATGAACGGTACCGAAGTAAGCTTTAACAATAAACTCTGCAGCTCCGGCTAACATAAAGAAGCCAGAGAAGAACAGGAATACGTTACCACCGAGTAGAGCACCTTCTTTTAATTCAATAATAGCTACGGTAAATTGAACTACGAAACCTCCCAATAACCAGCATGCTAATAAGGGAATTGCGGTGTGACCTACTTTACCGGTGAGAATACAATAGAAAGTAAAACATGCTATAGCTAGTGCTACCAAACCTGCGGGAGCGGGATTTGCCCATCCACCATTACCTGACATTAAAAACTCCTCCTTTTTATCGCTTCATTTGTTTATAATAGTAAAATTATTTGGAGAGAATGTTATATCGCTGTTATCACCTCCTGCTGATTATTTGCTTAAGGTTAAGGAAGTCCTCTTCCCTTGAAGCCAAAAAAAGTAGACATTTATAACAGATATCTGTTTCTGGAATGGTCAATAGTTTGAAATGATGACATTAAATCTAAGTGGTGAATATGCTATTTAGAGTGTAATAAAAAAATATGAAAGGCAGGTTTTCTTGATTCCCATATTACTATTAGGAATCTACCTGCCTTCTACTGTAGAACGAGATGTACACAAATACTCTCCTCCTTAATCTGCCTGAATTTAGTTCATTTAAACATTTAAAACTAATGAGTACAGGGATTGTACTTGACATATTAACTATATATAGCATGGACTAGAACCATTCAGGTACACTCTAAGTGGTCTTTTATAGATTTTTTAGGTGTTTTTATTGTATGAAAAGCTAATTACTTTGTCAATAGATTATCCTGAATATTTTAAAAATTTGCAATATTTGTCCAATCATATACCATTGAATTGTAGGAAAGTCAATGGTTAGCAGTTTTTAAAAAAACACTTATCTAAAAATGGTAAATAAAGGAAAAATATAACGGGGAGAAATTCTTAAAAGAAATATTTTAATTACGTTTTGTGCATTGCGTGAACTGAAAGGAATGTTATAAATATGTAGCACGCTTAATGCGGTCAGTCCTGATAACAAAACAGGTGGCCGGTTATAACGAGGCGCAGCCTCGTTGCAGCAGTATGTTAAAACTACTGCGCACTTTCTTCTGGTGCTTAAATCCTTGTCTCGTTGCAGCGGTGCAGAAGAAGCTGCGCTGCAGTTTCTTCCGATGCTTAAATAGCAAAATTTTCATAGTGGATATTTATGATGGTTTATGATAAGATACATATAAGGTGGCGGAGAGCTTAGAGATATTTTCACTTTAAGTTTCCTTTCCATTAGGATTAGGGTTTTTCCCGACCTGTTAGTAACCTTATTAATGTCCTGTGTTAAGTAAAATATATTTCAGGTGGATTGTTAAGAGTTGTTGAGTTTTTTGGTATATCCCATACTCAGTTTCCTTCTCCGCCACCCTTTTAAATACCAAGGTAGTTGCTGCCCTCTAAAGTGATAGAGGGCAGTTTTATTTTCTGCAGATATAGAGGTGAAAAGTCTTAAAAAAATATTTTCTTTCGATGTTCAAATTTTGCTGTTATATTGTTGCATAATGTGACCTAAGCACTAGGAAACATGTTTGAGATGAAATATAATAAACTTCAAATTTGCTCAGGATAATGATATATAAGTACTATTTAACAAAGGGGGCATATGATCAATGGGTGAGCCAGGTTTGAAAGGAAATGTATGTTTGGTTACGGGGGCTTCAAGAGGCATTGGAAACGGTATAGCGCGAGCTGCAGCTATGAAAGGTGCACAGCTTGCCGTTAATTATCTTTATTCGGAGCAGGCAGCTTTAAAACTAATAGAGGATTTGAAGAAGATAGGTATTCCGGTTTTAGCAGTGAAGGCTGATGTCAGTAAAGAAGAAGATGTTGATATGATGTTTAATCAGGTGGAAAGAGAAATGGGTAAAGTAAGTTTGCTGGTTAATAATGCCGGAGTTTCCCTAAGGGCTTTATTACCTGATACAAGTGTTGAACAATGGGACAAGGTAATTGATACAAATTTAAAAGGACCTTTTCTATGCATCCGGCGAGCAATTCCCAACATGCTCGGACAGCGCTTTGGCAGGATAGTTAATATTGCATCGATTTGGGGTCTCAAGGGAGCCTCTTGCGAAGCGGTATATTCTGCATCCAAAGGAGGACTCCTTGCTTTGACCAGATCCATGGCCCGGGAGCTCGCTCCTTCCGGGATTACAGTTAATGCAATTGCCCCGGGGCCTATCGCAACTGATATGCTGCAGCAAGAACTTAATGAAGAAGAAAGGACCTGGCTGACCGAGCAAATACCGGCAGGCCGGTTAGGACGAATTGAGGAAGTTGCCGCAGCTTGTGTTTACCTTCTGGGAAAAGAAACTTCTTATATTAATGGACAGGTAATAGCCGTAGATGGGGGCTGGACAGTATAACGAGGTAAAGTTTTAAAAGAGATTATTTCATTGTATTTTGCGCTTTGAGTGAAACGGAAAAAATGGTTATAAATATGTCCCCTGCTTTAAGCGGTTGGGTTACTATTAACAAACAGGCGTTTTTTAATCCGCCTCATTACAGCGGTGCTCAAAAACTGCTCCGCAGTTTATTCCGATGCTTAAGTGGGTTCAAACCATTACCAAAGGGCAGGCATATGGGCATAGGACCCCCTGTATAATACTATTAAATTTGTGGGACGAGACTACGCTTCACCCCTGATACCTCACTTGCTTTACTAGTACTCTGTAAAATCTAAAACTTTAATTCCCACCGGTCAAATTTTCGCAGGTCTTCGTTGTCGTCAATCGCAATACGTCCAGTATTACTCACTCCTCCGCCTCCCCTGCGAAAATTTTTCTCGGAGGATAAAATAAACTTTTAGGCTTTACAAAGTACTAGACATATACTATATATCTGAATACCATCCAATAGTGGAGAAAGCTGCCTGCCATAACAAACAGATGAAATATCTCATGGAAACCAAAGAAAGGCCAATTGATTCGGGGCCATTTGGTAGCATAGATAATGGCACCGACAGTATAGGCCAGCCCGCCAAGAATCAGGTAAGTCATACCAGCCCAGGAGATAGCGCGGGACAAGGGCAGCAGAACGATTACAGCCATCCAACCAAGGAAAATATAAAAAAGAGTAGATAACCAGCGCGGAGCATTAAACCAGAATAGTTTCAGAATCATACCAACAAAGGCCAGACTCCAGATAGCAATAAACATACTGGTACCCCATACACCTTTTAAGGCAATGAGACATATTGGAGTATAGCTTCCTGCAATCAATACATATATCATCATGTGATCAATGCGGCGTAATACCATAGTAGTTTTCTGTGGAGCAGCAATTAGGTGATAGGTCGCACTTGCACTGTAAAGTAAAATCAAACTGGCGCCAAAGATAGAAAGGGATACAATATAGCGCGCACCAGCATATACAGGTACGTGGGTGATTAAGGCATATAGTCCCCATATGGAAAGAAAGGCCCCGAATAAATGAGTGAAACCGCTGACCGGATCTTTGAATCTGAGCCTTTTTAACCTTGAAATTATAATTTTGTATTTTGTTTGCAACAAATTCAAAATATTCAAACCTCCTAAAAGTAAATTATCGATTACTAGGTTAAATGATACTATTTATAATAAGATTTGCCACTACTAATGTTTTTATCAAAAA
>JAQUBU010000191.1 GCA_028686565.1 Syntrophomonadaceae bacterium | reverse complement strand
GCTGTCGATAACAGCTAAAATCTGCCCCTTGGCCACCGTATCCCCTTCCCTTATGTTTATATGCTTAATTTGACCGGCTATTTGAGAATTGCTATTCACCTCCGTCATTTCAAGCGTAGACTGAACGACCAGATTTTCCTGTTCTTTGCCCAAGCGGGCTTTACCCGTAAAGTACATTGTTGTTCCAACTGCAATTACCAGACAAATAACCAGAACAATAGCAACACGCTTGGAAACATTAATTTTTATCACGCGTATTTTCCTTTCTCACAGACTATGTTAGAATAAAGCCACGCATTGTAGCTTATGACTCGCCTTGTTACTTAAACAATATTAATGAGTTCTCCCTCCTGGCGCAATGGGCAAAAAAGTGGAGATGAGGCATATCGGCGAAAATTAAAAGAACTGTTACTTATTTTTATCAGCGGGCAGGACAGTGAGAGGGGTTACATATGGTTAATCAATTGGATCTTCGCGTGATTCGAACCCGGAAAATGATCAAAAACGCATGTCTCGATTTAATGGAAGAAAAAGGATATGAAAGTATTACGGTCAAAGATATCGCGGAAAAGGCTTTCATCAATCGAAAAACCTTTTATTTTCATTTCCAGGACAAAACGTTTTTATTCAACGAAATTATAAAGGACTCTCTCGACCTCATGCTTGCCAATACCCAGTATGGAAAAATAACTTCTGAAGAGACCCATGTATCCATTGATTTAGGTATAGAAATCTGGCATTTTCTCCGCAATATATCCAAAAACAAAAGACTGTTCAGTATTCTCTTTAATGATATCTCAAACTATGAGGTGAACGCACAAATGAACTCCCTTCTGCAGAGCCAGATTGTCGACAATCTGGTGGACCGCGCCAATTATTCCCCTATGGTTCCGAAGGAACTTCTATCTCAATCCATCACCTCTTTAATTATGGTGGCATTAAAATGGTGGATCAATCAAAGCACCTATTCAGAAGAGGAGGCTGTACAAATCTTATTGAGACTGATTACCACGGGATTAATCGATTCGGTTGGATTACATGCAGTTGAGGGATAAAGCCTGTTGTGGTGGTTTGGCTGATGGGGCTGGTGGTTGTGCCGTATTCTTCATGGTGACGCACATTCGCTATCGCAGGGATTATAAGGCAGCCTTGTCGATTGACAATGAATTTGTGAGCCGATGGCTCCGGGAGCATCCAACAAGGCGAAATGTCCAAATTCGGCAGTCGGATAAAATTGCAGCGCCCCTGACCTACGGGATATGGAAGCCGGTGGTACTGCTGCCCAAGACAACGGACTGGACGGACGAAACAAAACTGCGCTATATTCTTACCCATGAGTTTGTGCATATCAAACGCTTTGATTTTTTATCCAAATGGCTGTTGACCACCGCATGCCTGATGAAGATCCGCAAGCGTCAAGTTTGTATTATTCGTTCTGCACTAAAAATGCGTACGGATTTTCATAAAGCAGCCTAAAAAGCAAGCTGGAAAGTTCTTCTATTGAAATCTTTAGGTCTCCTTTCAAATACCTGCATATAATTCCGATAAACCCTGTAATCAGATATTCTATGAGGATCTTTATTTCGGCTGAATCCTTTTTAGAGTTATATTCATATATGTACTTTTCTATTGTTTTTTTTAATTGCTCTGTAAAAAAAGATGAATTGCTGTCTACCATCATTATCCGATAAAATTTCTTGTTCTTTTCTATCGTTTCAAGGACATCTTTAACGAGATTGAAAATAAAATCCTCGTCTAATTCAGAAACTTTCCTTACTACAAGGCTCTTTTCAAGATCACCAAGGCATTCTCTGCTTAATTTTTCTAATAAATCTTCTTTATTAAAATAATGCATATAGAAAGTATTTCTGTTGATAAACGCCCCATTTGCAATATCCTGCACCGTTATTTTGTCATAATTCTTTTGCTCAAGCAGCCGCAGGAAACTCTCGTTTATCGATTTTTGCGTACGAAGCACTCTCAAGTCCGTTTTCAATTATAAGTTACCGCCTTTCTCAACCGGTAGCTGGCAGGCAAGCTAGCGGTGAATAATAAATTTGTATTATTACGACAGTTCTAGAACACTATCATACAAAACGTCGTTTATCTTGCACATAGTAAATTATTGACCATTGCGTCGTTATTTAAATTATAGTACATTTCTGTAAGGTATTAAACATTATTTATCAGAAGAGGTATTTATTATGGTGGAAAAAAATCATTTAACAAAGCCAAAAAATATTTTGATTGTCTGTTTATTTATTGTCGTCTTGACAATAGGTTTTACAGTTTTCAGCAATTATGAGGGTGAGGTAAATTCAACTGCCCCCAAAAATGTCTTAAAAAATGTAACCGTTCAAAAGGTTTCAGAAGAAAGCTATACAACATGTCTTGACTACCTGGGTATTGTAAAACCTTATGAGACCAAAAACTATGCCTTTCTGCAAGGCGGTAAAATTGAGAAAATTTATGTGAAAAAAGGGCAAAAAATTAATGCCGGCGATATTTTAGCAAAGCTTGAAACCACGGCACTTGAGCTGAGCAAAAGTACAGCTGTGCAAAATGTGAAAAGCTTAGAAAACTCGATTCGTTTTTCCAAATCACATTTAGAGGCTACGAAATCTTTATTTGAGGCAGGGGCAGTCGCTCCCCAGGATTTTGAAGCAGAACAAACGGAATATCAGAATCTGCTGGCTACCTATGAAATTGCCAAAAACAGTTTAAGCCAGGCGGAAGAAGGAATAGACAACGCAACTCTTTACGCCGACAGGGAAGGCTATGTCATGGAACTGCCTTTTAAGGAAGGGGAAATTGCAGGCGCAGGCTATCCTGTTGTTATAAGCAAAAGCGAAAGCGTAATGGTCACTGCAGGTGTTTCCGTGGATGATTATGCCAAGATCAGCAGCCAAAGCGCTGTTCTGATTAACAACAGCATTGCAGGGACGATTGACAGCATTTCGGCATTCCCGGATGAAGAAACAAGGGTATATGCCGTTGACATACGATTTAATTCCGACGACATCGCCATTGGTGAAACGGTAGACGTACAAATAGCAACAGGCCAGGGAGAAGGTTGCTTCATTCCCATGGAAAGTGTTTTTAATCTGGACGGAATAGACTATGTTTACACCGTTTCAGGAAACAAAGTCAACAAGCAGCAGGTAACGATACACGAGATCAGTGGCAGCAGCATCCGCATAACAGGGCTAAAATCAGAAGCCTTAGTAGTAACTGCCGGGATAAAGTCTCTAAAAGAAAATGATGCTGTAACCATTGTTGAGAAGGAAGGCGCTGTTGATTAATGAAAAAGAGCTTTGTTGAGACGATTATCGAGAAAAAAGTATTTGTCATCCTTGTCATTGTACTATTAATGCTAATCGGTCTTTATTCATATATGAGCATCCCGAAACAAAACTTTCCTGAAGTCGTTCTCCCCGTTGCAGCAGTTACCGTTGTCTATCCGGGAGCATCCGCCGAGGATATGGAAGAGCTGGTAACCAAAAAGGTTGAAGGGACCGTTATGACCCTGGATGGGTTTGATTCCTGCACCTCGGATGTTCATGAAAACTACACGACGATTATGGTTAGTCTGGATATGGACTTAACTCAGGAAGAGGTCGACAAAAGCTTTGATGATCTTAGGCTTAAAGTTGACAGCCTGCAGGCGACCCTGCCAAGCGGTGTTACCCAAATCTCGGTGAACACAGATATTATGGACACGGCCGGCCTTCTGGTTGCCGTCACTGCCAGTGATGTGTCCGGCGACGAATTGTCGCAAAGGGCCAATGAACTTAAGGACCAGCTGAAACTGATCGATGGCGTTAAAAAGGTAGAGCTGTCTGGCGAGCAGCTCTCCGAAGTCCATATTACAGCAGACGTCAATAAGCTCAACGGTATGGATCTTTCCTTAGCCGAGCTTGCCTCTATTATATCAGCGCAAAACAGTCTGGTCCCGGCTGGCACCATAGACATAGATCATAACGTTATCACGGTCAGCTCCAGCGGGAAATTCGAGAGTATCGATGAAATCA
This sequence comes from Syntrophomonadaceae bacterium, assembly GCA_028686565.1. GTDB lineage: Bacteria > Bacillota > Syntrophomonadia > Syntrophomonadales > Syntrophomonadaceae > JAQUBU01. The sequence continues at coordinate 900 of JAQUBU010000191.1, read as the reverse complement.
AAAACATTATTGTCGGAGCATCGGAGTCCACTGGCATTATCTACAAGTTGTCCGATATTGCTACAGTAAATAAAAGCATACCTGATGATCATCCCGGATACTACTACAACAACGAGCCTTCCACTTTGCTTACCCTTTACTTTGATACCGGGATCAACGTGGTAACCATGACCGACTCCATCAGAGACGCCATAGAGGATTTTTCCAAAACACTTCCTGATAATATCCAGGTGCATGAAGTTTACCTGCAATCGGATGTTGTTGAAACTGCCATAGCCGGTTTTGTTAAAAACTTGATAGAAGCGATCGTTCTGGTTCTGCTGGTTGTGATGGTATGCATCAATTTACGCAACAGCCTGGTAGTTTCTGTTGCGATACCGCTATCCATCCTTTCGACATTTATTTTATTGCCGCGATTTGGAGTGGACATACAGTTTGTTTCGTTGGCTGCGCTTATCGTTGTTTTGGGTATGCTGGTCGACAATTCTATTGTTGTCAGCGACGCCATCCAGACCAGGCTTGACAGCGGTCAAGATCGATATGACGCAGCGGTCAAAGGAACTATGGCCGTAGCCCAGCCTGTTTTTGTTGCTATGCTGACGGCGGTTGCCGGTTTTTCGTCATTGCTTACTTTGTCAGGGGTGTATAAGCAACTGTCGTTCAGTCTGCCTGTTGTTATCATTACCTGCCTCGTAATCTGCTCCCTGGTATCACTCCTGGTTACGCCGCTCATGTCCTACTTCTTCTTAAAGAAGAACGAGAGTGAAAAAGAAAATAAATTTCAAAAGTTTACGAGGGTCTATGACAAGTTTTTTCAGGCAGCGTTTAACAATCGTAAGAAGACGATTATCGGCGCTTTGATTTTCCTGATAGTCTGTGCTTCCAGCGTTGCAGTCATCA
>JAQUBU010000190.1 GCA_028686565.1 Syntrophomonadaceae bacterium | reverse complement strand
AAAGTAGAGAAAAGACTAAGACGAAATCATCAAAGCGCAAAATTATACTTGATGTTGAGACACTCGAATATTTAAAAGAACTGAAGCAACAACAATCATTTCAAGTTGTGGTTTCGTTAAGTAAGGAAAATGATCGACTGGTCTTTTCAGAAAACGGAAAGCCGATAAGACATCGGGCCATTCAACTAACACTGAAACGTGCATTGAAAAAAGGGGAGCTTCCCGATATTGGCATTCATAATATACGGCACAGTGTTGTGTCTATTCTAGCCGATGAGGGGGTTTCTCTCGGTGCTTTGTTATCGTTAACCGGACACTCGAACTTAAGTAGTGCAGATCCATATTATCATCGAACCAAAGAAGGTCTGAATATTATAGACACCTTAAAACAGAAGGCTTACAAATAGGCTTACAAATAATTTAGAATCCAGGTATTTTGGGCATCTATGGGGGATACAATAGCTTCGAATCCTGTCATCCCGACCAGGCAAGCAATTTTGAATGTGACAGAGCAGATTGGATGTCATAGTCCAGTGAGCTAACAGATTAGATGTTTGTTTTTGGCGAGAGGCCAGGTTGGATATTGTTATGAAATGGGGGGACATATGGCTACAATAAGACAGCTCTATATTCCTCAAGTGCCTAATTATGGGGGTTGAAATATATATGAACATGCCACAATTCAAAGCCGGCGTTAATTGTCTGGAGTATGAGCAACTTCTTCATTATACAAGCGTTGATGTGCTTAAAATCATGCTTAACAATCGAACCTTGAAGTGCAATAGCTTAAAGAACGTTAATGACCGTTTGGAGTGCCAAAGAAAAGGAATAGAGAATTTGACTGATGCATCCTATGTGTCTTGCTTCGATTTAAAAATTTTGCATGAAACTTTGATAATGCCATTGAAAGTGATTGGGCGGTTACCGGGGATGGTAAATATATTTATTTTGATCCAAAAAAACTTACTCATCACCGATATCGTGCGGTGGAGAGTGAAACAAGCGGAGGGTTGAATATGACAGACTTTACATCCAAAGAGTTGAGCGAAGCGCATCGCGCCTTGCTGTCCACGCTCCACAAATGCGAGAAGATAGATGCAACGAAACTGAGAAAGTCACAGCAGACTCTTCTTGAACGGCGAATCGCCGCCCTGAAGGTTGCACTGACGCTGATTGAGAAGGAACATGGACAAAAAGAGCCGGGAGAGATAACGTTATAAAACGAGAATATTTAATATTATGCACACCATGGCAGTAAATTAGTTATTTTACCAGACCGAAAAGATCAATTGCCGGAACCATATTATTTGGAATGGCATAATGAGAATGTTTACCTCGGGTAGGGATGCCATGCGGACGGAGTTGTTGACATCTTATGATTGGAGCGTTGTCAATAACCCCGTCCCCGGGGTACCTTCAACAGAAATGGCGGCGAAGCAGTTTCTGGTCTGATATACGAAGTAGCGGAGTTAACCGTTATTATTTTATATCTTTTTCCCAATATAAAATACATATCCATAATAATGTTTGTATTTTGAATACAAGTTTGCCTCACGCCTCATAAATGCAATCATATCCTCAACGGTTTTATTTCCCGCATGATTTTTCAAGAATTCCTCTTGTCTTGCTTTTTGCGGAATAAAATAATTGTCTATCCAACAATTTTCAGGCAGCGTAAATGCGGCAACAGGAGTATAACCCGTTTTATGCATAATGGAAATATTATGCCCTATTGTGTCAATTTCAGGAACTGCGTCCACCCACCACTTCTCAATTTCAGCGGGACGCTCATCGGTAAACCATGACTCATATGTTACGGCAATATAACCATCTTTTTTGAGGAAGCCCTTCCAGTGATTCAAGCCTTTTTCAAAACCTATATTGGCAATAGCCCCCTCAGACCATATAATATCAAATTCGTCATTCTTAAACGGCAAATTATCCATTGAACCGACAATACCTTTTACCCTGTTCTGTAAACCGAGTTTTTCGGCTGTTGCGTTAAGTTTATCAATCGAGCCGGCGTAAAGGTCGAGGGCAGTGATGGTTGCTTCTGTATTTTGTGCCAGAACCATTGTTTGAAAGCCTGTGCCGCAGCCTAAATCGGCAATTTTTGTTTTGTTTGAAAGATTGCTGATAAAACCTAATGCCCTGATGGTTTCTTCGGGGCTGCCGGGTCCCTGCCGTTCAAGCTCTGTGAAAAATTCATTGATGAGGGCAAAATCAAATTCGTGGCTTGTTATTTCTTCCATTGTCATACTCCTTTCAAAGCAGCATTAGCAAATAGAGCCGAAGCATATCGCTGGAGCAACTGGTTGACTGGAGAAAGCTTTAATATAGTTAAAAGGGACAATGACACAACAAAAGCGTCCCCTTGTGTCACTGACGGCAGCTCTTCAGGAGATTCTCAGCATCGGCAGCTGGCATGCCTCTATAAAAATAGAATCCTTGAATTTGGTCACACATTTCATTTTTTAAGAATTGGTACTGTTCTTCCGTTTCCACACCTTCAGCCAATACTTTAATTCCTAGACTATTGGCCAATTGTATAATTGTTTTAACGACAACCTTATCTTTAGGATTATCGGAAGATATAGCGTGAATAAAATCCATGTCAATTTTCAAAAGATCTGCAGGAAAGGATGCAATTCTATTTAAAGATGAATACTCTTTGCCAAAATCATCAATAGCAATTAAAAATCCCATTTCTTTGAATTTCATAAGTTTTCTCAGAATGTTCGACTCTATATTAAAAGCAATACTTTCGGTGATTTCAATTTCAATATTTTGGGGATCAATTTTGATTTTTTCGATAATCTCAGCAATATGATCCAAAATATTAACATCTTTTAATTGCTCCAAAGAAAAATTGATCGATACCTTGATGTTATTTTTGTACACATTGCTACATCTCTGGCATTCTTTACATACGTTTTCAAAGACCCACAAACCAATTGGTTTTATCAAACCGGTCTGTTCTGCGATTGGTATAAACTCCTGGGGGGATACGAATCCAAACTCAGAATTATTCCATCGCAATAAAGCTTCAAATCCTATGATATCTCCGGTCTTAACATCAATCTGAGGCTGGTAGTGCAGGAAGAACTCATCCCTTTCCAATGCCCTGAACAGACCGTTAGTAAGCAATGTTTTTCTCAGCACTTCCTGTTTCATCTCGGTATTACTTAATATATACTGGTTTTTGCCTTTTCTTTTGGCTTCATACATTGATAGATCAGCATTTTTAATTAATTCGGCGGCATTATTCCCATCATATGGATAAATCGCAATACCAGCACTGCCAGAAATAAAGAAATCAATTCCCCTTACTGTGATGGGTTTTATAAAAACTTCCATAATTTTTACTACTCTCTCTTCAAGGCTGTTAATACTCTTAATATTTGCGACTAATAGCAAAAACTCATCTCCGCCGGATCTTGCTACCATATAATTTTTATCCCCAATATCTGTAAAACGTTTTGCGGTTTCAAGCAATATTTGATCTCCTGCTGAATGACCTAATGTATTATTTATGTTCTTAAAGGAATCCAAGTCAATAAAAATTACGCCCAGAAGACTATTATTCCTGCCGGCATCCGCTATTTCCATTTCCAGCCTATCCAGATATAAATTTCTATTGGGCAATTTGGTCAGAGAGTCATAATAAGCATGCTCGAACAACTTGTTTTCCGAAATTTCCAAATATTTTTCCTGGGTTTCAACCTGCTTTAAATAATTTTCTGTCTGTAATCTATAGTTAATTATTAATGTCAGGATAAATATAGCAATCGCATAGGATATCATTCCCTGTAATGGAATAGCGGTTTTAGAAATCAATAACTGCAGGGAAGCAGCAAGAAAACTGAGCATGTTCAGGGCAACAGCCGTAAAATAACCATAGTTGCGGAGCTTAATCACAAGATAAACTGAAATTATCAGCTGCAGTTGGATAATAATTCCCTTAAGCTCAAATGGAAAGATTAATAAGGGATGATTTCCAGTGTTGACAGTAAGGTAACCAATCGAAAAAGCTAAAACCATATATAGCAAGCAACATATAAATATAATGACAAATATTTTTATCTTGGATATTTCTTCATTACGTGAATATTTAAGAAAATTCATCGGTTGCCTCCTCTGGTTACCATTGTCGAATTAACACGAATGATCATGAAAAAAATAGGTATATTATAATAATATACCTATATAGGATAATTATCTATTTATTATAATTAAGCATTAGAATCTTCTCGATTTCCTCAGCTGGCATCGGCTTGTAGCAAAAATACCCCTGAACCTCATCACACATCCGCCGGCTAAGGAAATCAAGTTGGAATTCAGTCTCTACACCCTCGGCGATGACCTTAAGATTCATATTCTTGGCAAGATTGATTATTACCTTGGCGATTGCCTGATCCTTTTCATTCTTGTCAATGCCCTGCACAAATTGCATATCCATTTTAACCCGGTCAATAGGCAAAATTTTCAGCCGGCTTAGTGAAGAATACTCAGTCCCGAAATCGTCGATTGATATAGATACCCCAATTCTCTTTAGCCTGGACAAAACATCAACAATAGCTTCTGTATTATAAATAGCCGCGCTTTCTGTAATCTCTAATTCCAAATAATTGGGGGACAACCCGGTCATTTTTAAAAGTCTGTCGACCTGTTTTACAAAGTTGGGGTTATTTAACTGATAGACAGATATATTAACTGCCATACGCAATTCAGAAAATCCCTTGTCCTGCCATATCTTGTTTTGCCTGCAGGCAGTTTCTAATACCCATTCACCGATGGGATTAATAGGTCGCGCCTGTTCTGCTAAGGGTATAAAAGTAGTAGGGCCTATCATCCCTATTTCCGGATTTAACCACCGGAGCAGTGCCTCAACTCCGACTATGGTGTTTTTCTCAAGGTTAACTTGCGGTTGATAATA
>JAQUBU010000189.1 GCA_028686565.1 Syntrophomonadaceae bacterium | reverse complement strand
ATGTACAAACCGGATCAGGGTGAGGTCTGGATAAATGAACGCAATGTAACTGCCCAGTATCCGGAACAACGACATATAGGCTTTGTTTATCAGGATTATATGCTGTTTCCCCACCTGAATGTGGAGGAGAACATTCTTTTCGCTTTGAAGCTGAAAAAAACTCCCTCCAACACAATGAAACAAAAGCTCGAACAGATGACTGTTCTCTTGAACATAAAACCCTTAATAAAACGCTATCCTTCGACCTTGAGCGGCGGTGAACAGCAAAGGACGGCCCTGGCCCGAGCTCTAGTTGCCGAACCTGAGGTTTTACTGCTGGACGAACCATTAAGTGCGCTGGATCCGCGCAGTAAAGAAATATTTCAGCAGGAATTAAAGAATATCCATCAAACTATAAAAACCACTACTATCCATATAACTCATGACTTTAATGAAGCACTGGTCTTGGCTGACCGTTTGGGCATCATGTGCGATGGCGAGATTGTACAGGTAGGAAATCCCGAAGAGGTTTTTCAGAAACCCTGTTCCCAGTTTGTGGCCGAGTTTGTGGGTATGGAAAATATATTTGGCGGTGTGATACGGAATGAAGCCGGGAACAAGAGTGTTTTAATCAATTCCTTGAAGTTGCGGGTAATAACCGGGCAACGGGGCAGGGTCAGGCTGGCGATCAGGCCGGAAGACATAATAATCGCCCGGGAAAAGTTCGCCAGCAGCGCGCAAAACTTCGTTCCCGCAAGGATTATTGAAATAATCCCCCGGGGTGCAGCGGTTAAAGTAATTCTTGACTCAGCCGGTACCAGACTGACTTCGCTGATTACCCGGCAGTCCCTTGTCGACTTGGAACTTGAAGAGGGGCAGGACATCTATGCGGTATTCAAAACAACGGCGGTGCATGTATTTTAGGGTCGTGTTGCTTAATCGGGTATTCAATGGTGCTACCTGCGTACCCATGTGGATATAATCCTGGGCTACGGGCATTTGGATAGTGATGAGATTCGGGCCGGAATTGGCTTGGCGCATTAATTTATGGAAGAACTTCAGTATACTTGACTAAATTTTTGAGATGAATTGGGTCAAGTGCAAAAAGTTTATACTTAATATTTATCATCGGTAGCTCGCCCGTCGCCGTAAACCGGTATAGTGTCACCTAAAAAGGTCGGTTGGGGTTTAATAATCTTAGCTAAAAAGAAATCTTTATTTCGAGCCAGCATTTCTCTCAATCTGTATTTATACATCACGGGTCCATAATCATGGCGGTCGGCAGCCACTCCATAGGCTTTTAAACCTAATTCCCGGGCGATGAATACTGCTCGCTTAAGATGGTATTCCTGGGTAACGATGATAACTTTTTTTATTTGGAAAATGTCCCGGGCCCGGTAGATACTTTCATAAGTGCTAAATCCAGCATGGTCCATAAACACATCCTGCCCCGATACCCCGCCATTTATCATGAAGGCCTTCATGGCATTTACTTCATCATAGCTTTTCTGTCCATGATCTCCACTTACCAGTATCTTGGGTGCTTTGCCCAGCGTATAGAGCTCATGCCCGGTAATCAGCCGGTCATTAAGCATATTGGATAAGGTTCCATCGGGAAAAACATAAGCTCCGAGAACCAGAATTGCGTCGGCTTCCGGAATCTTATCTGCGCTGCTTATGAATTGCCTGCTGGATAAGGTCACATAAGCATTGATAGTAAAAAAAACAACTCCCGCCAAAATCAGGAGAAAAATTAAACCGCGCTGTAATCGCTTACTGTTTAACAAGTTAAAGGGTACTTTAATCATGTCACTATCCTCAATGTTATTACTTATATTATTACGACCATTAATTTATATAATTTCCTCATCCTTCGGTCTAATTCCTCCTGCATTTATGTATTTGCTTATTCGCCTTAGATTTTAAACATCGAAAGAAACTGCGGAGCAGTTTTTCCGATGTTTAAACTATTCCCTGTCGGTTTTATTGACTGGTTAGCAAAGCATGGCAAACATAACTGGCCGGCTATTGCATATCTATTTTACAAGGCTTAAATAGCTAAAGTTTATGGAAAGTGGTGGAATATATGGAAACGAAAAATGAATGGCGTTGGCGAAACCCCCTGCCGCAGGGGAATACCCTGCGTGCAGTGGCTTATGGCAACGGTCTTTTTGTTGCGGTAGGCCAATTTGGAACTGTAATGACTTCTAAAAACGGTGAGCAATGGCTAATATCCACGACCCAAACGGTCAGTTACCTGACCGGTGTATGCTTTGGAATTGATATTTTTGCAGCCGTAGGAGCGGAAGGGACTATATTAACTTCAGCGGATGGTGAAGAATGGGAGATTCAAAACTCGGGTACAACCGCCTGGATTGATGATATTGTGTTCGCTGACGGTAAATTTGTAGCGGTGGGGCAGGGCGGAACAGTCTTGAATTCACCTGATGGGGTGAACTGGAGCAGCAGTTCCATCGGGCAATACTGGCTCAGTGCAGTGGCTTATGGGAATGGGACATTTGTGGCAATCGGCAACAACAACACCGTTTTTACCTCCAGCGACGGGCAGGAATGGGTTAATCAAGGATCGCCAAGCTCCAGCCCGCTATTGGATCTGGCCTTCGGTGCGGGGACTTTTGTAGCGGTAGGAACTAATGGCACTATAGTTACTTCACCTGATGGGCGGGATTGGACCAACCGGGAAGACCCCACCGGGGCTGCCCTGGAGGCAGTTGTCTTTGGTCGGGATATGTTTGTAGCGGTAGGACACGGGATAACTAAACCGGGAGTGGTTATGCGTTCTACAGATGGTATCCACTGGGAGGGGGGGCCCTGGGCCGAGCTCCAATATGCACTGGCTTTAGCTTATGGTAACGGATTGTTTATAGCGGTTGGTAAGGGCGGCATAATACTAACTTCCACCGATGGAGGAGTCTGGAATTTGGCGAGTTCCGGATACTACTATGACCTTAAAGCTATAGATTATGGCAATGGTATCTTTGCAGCAGTTGGGGATGTGGGTGCTATTTTGACTTCATCTACCGGTGCGAAATGGATTGCCCGGGCTTCCGGCATCGAACAATTATTGTTAGGGGTACACCATGCAAATGGACTTTTCATGGCAGTGGGTGATCAGGGAACTATTTTGACCTCTCCCAACGGAACCCAGTGGACCCAGCAGGAACTGCAGCTAAGCAACCGCTTATTTGGCATAACTTATGCTGAGGAAATATTTGTGATAGTCGGACAGAAGGGACTTGTTCTAACTTCTGAGGATGGACTCAAGTGGCAAGTCCGGCAGACGCCCAGCTTTAATGATCTGTTTGCGGTCTCCTTTGGCAATGGACTGTTCGTTGCAGTAGGCGACTTTGCCACCATACTGACATCACCGGACGGGGTGAATTGGACTAAACAGGACAACCCATCCCTGGTAAACCGCATACAAGCGGTTTCATACGGGGAAGGCCTTTTTGTTGCGGTGGGCGACCTGGGTCTGGTTTTAAATTCTTCTGATGGGCAGAACTGGACTGATGCTTCATTAAGTGAACCCTGGGTATTGCAATCGGTAATCTATCAAGAATCCGAATTTTTAGCTGTAGGGCAGGATGGAACCGTACTCAATTCCTATGACGGATTTCACTGGACTCCTGAATATTCAGGGACTCAGAATGCTTTATATGGGGTAGCCTACGGCTCAGGCAGCTATGTAGCTTGCGGCGATTATGGAAGCATCTTGCAGTCATCATAGTACAGGGTTTTACACAGGGGACTCTTCTTAAAAAAAGGCTGGCCTGCTTCTGCCAGCCTTCCTTGTTTACTGGTTTAGCATTAGACAAGCAAGCATTTCGATGTGATTGTTTGCTTCACTCGTTGTATCTTTTTAATCTTTCGGAGAGTGAACCGGAATGAAGCTCAAATAGATGGTTATCGAAGTCATAAAAGTATATTGAGCGTCCTTCTTCTGCGACCCGGGGTCGGGAAGGTCTAATATCTACACCCAAAGCCTTTATCTTAGCCTCGTAAAGTTCAAATTCATCATCGGGAATGCTAAATGCCACATGGTTGTAGGTGCGGTCAGATAATGATTTACCTTCCATAATACAAATCCATAAATCATTGATTAGAAAAAACTTCTCGCTGCTTAAGGAAAAGGTCTTATCGCCGCTGGAGTATATTTCCTGGGCAGCAAATATAGAAGTGAAAAACTTTGAAGCGCGTTCGAGATCCTCGACTATGAAGGTTAAATGACTAATTTCCGCAATCATTTTATTAACCCCCTGATTAAACATCTTCCGAGAAATCGTACTATTCTTTAAATGCCATCCCTCTATTAATGAGAATTGAGTGATATATTAAAACATTGACAGCAGGTTCCAAGCATTATATAATGCATGAACAATGCATATCAAAATTAAAATATAGCACATATTACTTGATTTGTCAATAAGAAAACAAGTGTGTATTATTAATAAGTAATACATACTCAATAATACCTTTAAAAATCATATCGGCATAGGAGGGTAAGGCATGAAGAATATGCTGGACATCTATCGTTTTATGGGAAGTGAGCTACGACAAGTCAGCTTGGGGGAAGTGCTTGAACTTAATAAGGTGTCGCAGAAATTCGGATTGACATTAAGTGCTGTCCAGGCAGAAGAACTAATGGAAGCTAGAAATAAGGCTATCACAAGCCATGGCAGGGTTGAGCTTAATATTGAAGTTCTAAAAAAAATAGTTGTCGTTTTCTGCAGATCAGAATATATAGACTCCGCAGACTATGCTGAAACTTTGAATGAACTAATCGATATTTTTTATTATATGAAGAACGAAACCGAAGACCTAATAGGCGATGACGATTTAATAGCTTTGATGAAGGAATTCTTTGATACTTCCTGTCGGGGGTCGGTTGATCTTTTAAAAAACCGTGAATTAGCTATGTATGCTCAGAATTTCAGGCGCG
>JAQUBU010000188.1 GCA_028686565.1 Syntrophomonadaceae bacterium | reverse complement strand
ACATACTGTTGCAACGAGGCAGCGCCTCGTTATAACCAGCTGCCTGTTTTGTTAATAGGGACCCGACCGCTTAAAGAAGCTGGGGAGCAAATTTTACCTCGTTATATGACTGTTAAAAAGGTCATGCTTATCCTATATTGACAATAAGAGATATTAAGTGCTTTAATGACTCCAGTTATTTCTATTGCTGTACTTGATTATAATGAAAGTTGAGGTATCAAAAATGAGTAGAATCGCCAGGAGCATTATTGATCTCATCGGTCATACTCCCTTACTGGAAATGTCTAATTATTGTAAAATAAACAGTCTGCAAGCAAGATTGATTGCCAAGCTGGAGTATTTTAACCCTGCAGGCAGTGTCAAGGATCGCATTGGTTATGCCATGATTAAGGATGCTGAAGATAAAGGGCTGCTTAATAAAGATACGCTGATAATCGAGCCCACCAGCGGCAATACCGGAATCGGTTTAGCTTTGGTGGCTGCTGCCAAAGGTTACCGTTTGGTTCTTACCATGCCTGAGAATATGAGCATTGAACGGCAAAAGCTGCTTAAAGCACTGGGAGCCGAAATAATTCTAACCCCTGAATCAGAAGGTATGTTAGGTGCTATCAGAATAGCAGAAGATTTAGCAGCCCGGACAGCTGATTCATTTATCCCTCAACAGTTTAATAACCCGGCTAATCCAGCTATTCACAGGGTAACTACTGCCCAAGAAATTTGGAGTGATACCGATGGACGGGCAGACTTTTTTATAGCAGGTGTAGGCAGCGGCGGTACTATTACAGGGGTGGCAGAAGGTCTGAAGGAAAAAAATCCAGATATCCAAATAGTAGCGGTTGAACCATTTGATTCACCAGTAATTTCCGGCGGCCAGCCGGGTCCCCACGGTATTCAGGGGATTGGTGCCGGCTTTATCCCCGCAGTACTAAATCTGTCACTTATAGATGAAGTGTTTACGGTAAAGAACGAACAGGCTATTGACACCTCCCGCCTGCTAGCTGCAAGCGAAGGTCTTTTAGTCGGAATTTCTTCGGGTGCTGCTGTTTACGCTGCAACCCAGATTGCACTCAGAGAACAGAATTATAATAAAAATATTGTGGTACTGCTCGCTGACAGCGGCGAACGCTATCTGTCTACTGCACTCTTTCAGGAAACATGATAAATTCAGTAAAATACTCTGCCCTAAAACAACAAAGGTAAAGCTTTAGTAATATTTATTTCTCCCTCATTGGCCTGTTTACAAGCAATGCCTTTGAGGGCTTGCTTTCTTGCAGAATAATAAAGACTAATCCTGCTTATGCTATGCTAATATGTTTCTACGATATCTTTAAAAATGCAATTCAATGATATATATGAGGAGATAAAGCTATGGCAACGGTTTTGGAGTTCAAAGATTTATCCCGCCCCATTCACAGTGGAAAACTTTTAATCCGGGAATCGGGTTCGATAAATGCGAGACAGATACTGGCTGTCAAGGGACCATCTGGCTCGGGCAAATCAACCCTGTTGCGTATGCTGGCTAGAATAGTCAGTGTTCAATCAGGTGATGTATATTGGCAAGGCCGGCATTGGCAATCCATAGCCCCCGGAACCTGGCGCCGTAATATTCACTATGTATCGCAAAAACCGATTATGTTTGAAGGTACTGGTGAAGACAATATTCGTCTGCCCTTTACTCTGGCAGAACTGAAGGAAAACATTGGCTATTCATCTGAACTCTGCCAGGAATATATGAAAGAGCTGGAGCTTCCCTCAGGATTGCTGCAGCAGAATGCCCAGACTTTGTCTGGTGGCGAGGCCGCTCGCCTGGCACTTATTAGAGCATTGTTGATAGAACCGAAAGTATTGCTCCTTGACGAGCCTACCGCTTACCTTGATGGCAGCACCCGCTCCAAACTGATTAATTTGATAAGCAGCTGGGTTAAAGATAAACCGGAACGCGCCATAATAATTGTTTCCCATAATGATGAAGATTTGAATCGACTTAATGATGTTTTCGTTTTGCATATGAATAACATCATGGATGGAGTGCAGAAGAATGGATAGCGGTTATATTGAAATAAGCAATCTGCAATTAGTTTTCAGTGTTTCACTGGTGATTATAACCGGGATTATTTCCAGTCTGTTGCAGTTGGGTTTGGTAAAACCTTTGATTTGGGGAACCATAAGGGCATTTGTACAACTGAGTTTGATTGGTTATGTTCTGACCTATGTTTTCAAGCTCAATAGCCTTTTGGTAATAATTCCTCTGATTTTCATTATGGCCTGGGTGGCAAGCCGCGAAGCTACCCGCCGCATAAGTAATGCCCCAGCCAATCCGGTGCCGCTGGCATTCCTTTCCCTTACGGCCAGTACCTTCGTTGTAGGTTTGATTGTGGTAGCAGTTATAATTTCACCCCATCCCTGGTATTCGGCCCGGGTTATGATTCCGATTTTTGGCATGCTCCTGGGTAATTCCATGAATGCAATCGCTCTCTGTCTGGATCGGCTATACAGTGAAGTCCAGGCTCATGCCGATGAAGTGGAACAGCTATTGTGCTTTGGCGCCACCCCTTGGGAAGCGGTTATTACTCTGGTTAAAAAGGCAGTTCGTGCGGGTATGATGCCAACTATCAATTCTCTGATGATAGTTGGCCTGGTAAGCCTGCCCGGCATGATGACGGGGCAGATACTGGCAGGTATGAATCCGCAATCAGCGGTAAGATATCAGTTTGTGGTAATGATTATGATGGCGGCTTCGGTAGCTATCGGCTGTATCTTAATAGTCGCACTATCTTACAAGAAAATGTTTAACCATGATCTGGCCCTGCTGGATTCCATGCGTAAGAATTAGTATTACTGATTAATCCACCAGTTCATATTTCGGTAGGCTCTTTGAACCTCCGATAAAGCCAGCTGTATAGTTTTTCTCAGGCCCACCTGATCAGTTCAGGCATTGTTCCAAACCTCATCATCAATATCATTATTCCAAAAATCGCAGCTTGTTTGACTGGCAATTTCTAAATCCTTAAAGTCCTTTGTATTTCTTTTCATTTCAAGAAATAGTGCAAAATCCAGGATTTCTTTGGCTTCTGTTTCAGATATTCGATTGACTAATTCAAGTAAATCTTTTCTTGCTGTATTCACTTGATTCACTGCCTTATTTGTATCTTTAGCCATATTATATCAATATTCAAATGGGGAAACCACAGTATTATTATTGACTTTTGGGAATGGTTGCCATGTCCCCTGACTAACAAATCTTCCAAGAAATCGTAAAACGCGCTTCTGTCCGAAACTGCATAAAATTAGCCGCCAAAAGCAATGCGAAAATCTCCTCTGAAACACCAAAAAGCCCAGTATTACTGGGCTTCCCATTGTATCAAAGATTAAGTTTTTAAATGGTCGGAGTGACTGGACTTGAACCAGCGGCCTCTACGTCCCCAACGTAGCGCTCATACCAAACTGAGCTACACCCCGACGCAAAGACTATTTTATTATAGAAGGCACTATTAGTCAAGGGAGACCTGCGAATGAAGGAAAATCTTTTTAGTATCTTGAATAGTATATAAGATTTAGTTTACGGCTGTGCAGCTTTATAGGGTAGTATTATAATGAGGATATAGAGAAAAGATATTAGAAAAAAGGAGGTTGGGATTTATGGAAAAGGCCAAAATTTTTGTAAGAGAAAGACGCAAAGTTGAGAAGGGTGAGAAAAAACCCCGCTATGCTGTTGTAGGAGTAGCCGGTACTGATCTAAAGCTGCATGCCAAACACATCAGACAGGGTGAAATTGAACAGATTGCCGCAGCTATTGGTGCTGAAGTAGTTTACCTGGAGACCGGTAAGGATGAACTGGATTTAGATGTTGATGATTAGGTAGAAAGGCGGTTTGTAGACATGGCGCTCATCCGTGAAAAAGATAGCAAAAGACTGCACATTAAGAGCAAGCTGATGGGAGAGTCTCTGGTTGGGAAGAGCTTTATCAGCAGCCTGGAATATGGTGAACAATTTCGGGCTTTGCCAGATGTAAATGTGCTTAAAATCGGAGGACAGAGCATTACTGACATGGGTGCCAAGGCAGTATTGCCGGTTTTAGAGGAGATTGTAGCTAATGCCGGGAAGCATAAGATGATCCTTTCTACCGGAGGCGGGACCAGATCTCGTCATGTTTATGCCATAGCACTGGAACTAGGGATGCCGACTGGGATTATCTCAACTTTAGGACAAAGCGTTTCCGAGCAAAACGCCTTGATGATATCTACCCTTCTGATGCCTCACGGGGGAATAAAAGTCGGACATGATGACATACCAAAGCTATCCGCTTATTTTTCACAAGGCTGCATTCCGGTTATACATGGTATGCCACCGTACGGATACTGGGAGCATTTACCCATCGAAGGTCGTCTGCCTCCTAATCGCACTGATGTGGGGGCTTATTTGCTGGCTGAAGTTATCGGTGCCAGGCGCTGTATTTTTGTTAAAGATGAAGATGGGCTGTTTACTGATAATCCGAAGGTAAAAACCAAAGCAAAGTTCATACCTAAAATTGGTGCTCAGGAACTAATCGACAGGAATTTGGACGACTTAATTGTAGAACGTACGGTTGTAGAAATGATTCTGCGTTCTCATAGTGTTCAAGAAATACAAATTATTAACGGTTTGAAACCGGGTAACATCAGCAAGGCACTTGAAGGCGAGCATGTAGGCACTATAATTTACAAAGATGTATAACGAGGTGATATGTCCCCCGCTTCTTTAAGCGGGCGGGCTCTATTAACAAAACAGGCGGCGGGTTAGGCGCTGCCTCGTTGCAACGGTACGAAAGAAACTGCTCCGCAGTTTCTTTCGATGCTTAAAGTAGACAAGGAGAACGTATGCTCAACTGTGTAAATGGTAATAATCTCCATAAATAAACAGTAAGGAGATGTTATCATGAGACAGTTGAGCGACAAGGAAATGGAGCTAGTAGCTCTAATCAGCGAGGAATGTACCA
>JAQUBU010000187.1 GCA_028686565.1 Syntrophomonadaceae bacterium | reverse complement strand
TATACTGGCCGGACCTACCAGACCTATGGAAGATCTAATGGTGGAGCAATATAGCTATCTTTTATCATTGGGCCAGATCGATCAGACTCAGTTGGAAGCCATCAAACAACAGGCAACACAGGTAAAATCACTGTCTCCTGCTACTGCCAACAGCTCCCGGGAGAGTCTATTACTTGGGGCTTCGGATGCCTATTGGCTGGACCTGAAGGGATATAATCCTGCTGTTCTGGCTGCAGGCTTGCCACAACCCATGCTGATTCTGCAGGGTGGGCGTGACTATCAGGTAACCGAAGAAGATTACCTGGGTTGGCAGAAAGACTTGCAGTCGAAGATAAATGCTACATTCAAACTCTATCCGGATTTAAATCATCTATTCATCATCGGTGAAGGCAAGAGTACGCCTTCCGAATATGAACAGGCCGGGCACGTATCCGGGAACGTGATCAGCGATATTGCCGCCTGGATTAATAAATAGTAAGCAGCACAGTGTTACAGCGGGACGTTCATAGTATAATAGATCAGACGCTTCTTTTATCAGTAACAGTAAAACCGTTGCCTTGTTACGTTATGAACGTCCCGTTGTAACACACCATTGTAACAAAAGAAACAGGGGGTATCTTTGGTGGAGCTGTATATTACCTTGTTTGTTGTTCTTCTGCTTGCAGGACTGGCAACTATAATTAAATATTTTGGCGGTGAGGCCCTGATATCCGGTTATAATACCTCTTCCCCCGCTGAACAAAAGTATATGAAAGAAAAAGGTATCGGCGCCTTCATGGGCAACTATATATATTTACTAGCTGGTATTATCCTGGCTGGATACCTGATCAAAAAAGCTGGCTTTTTATGGGGAGTAGATATATCCTGGGCACTGTTTATTGTGGTTATTATTGTTATGTTAATCCGGGCCCGGCGATTTAATCCGCCGGCTTCACTGAGCACCCCTAAGTCCGCAAGAATTCGAAAAATCAGTCTGTGGGCAAGCGCTATTATCATGCTCGCCGTCGTTGGGTTGGTAACCTGGAATGCTTTGCCCACTCAATACCACCTGGAAGATAAGCAAATTAAAATCACTGGAGCTTACGGACGCAATATCAATTTCTACGATATTGATGATATTATTCTGCAAACAGAAATGCCGGTGGTAGGTATGAAGAACAACGGTTTGAATATGGGTCCCATTCTCAAGGGCCATTTTTCGGTGAAGGGAATGGGCAGTGCCCTGCTTTTCCTGCGCTCAGCTCATGGTCCGGTACTAATCATAACCTTTAAGGATCATTCCGAGCCGGTACTTATAAACTTTTCCGACCCGGAAGAAACCAACCGACTTTACCAGCAGTTAAAATCCCAGACTAGTACTTTGTAAAGTCTAAAAGTTTATTATATCCTCCGAGAAAAATTTTCGCAGGGGGAGGCGGAGGAGTGAGTTATACTGGACGTATTGCGATTGACGACAACGAAGACCTGCGAAAATTTGGCCGGTGGGAATTAAAGTTTTAGATTTTACAGAGTACTAGATGAGTTTACATCCCAGTATACCGTTGCATAAAAGAATCTGCATCTGGGACAAAATCAGCCTAACTGTTTGAGCAAGAGCAATCAACTTTCATTCGTTTGTTACGTATCTAATTGAAATGCGCAGCGCCAACCTGTCATTGCGAGCGCAGCGCTCGCAATGACAAGTACGCTAGTTCATAGCAATGACATCGTACTGTGCCGCATCTTAATAATCATGCGCAATAATTGTGGTGAGAAATAGATACGTGTTAGTGGTTCATTATCAATATGGTATCATGTGTTATCCTGTCAATAATGCTTCTGTAATGTAAAATGAAAAGTAGACACTATAATTAGATTAGGATTCAAATTAGCTTGAATGCCGGGGGAATATAATGAATTTTATTGGCAATGTAATTTGGCTGGTAATTGGCGGTATCATAGCAGCTATTCTATGGTTTATTGCCGGTTTGATTTTATGTATAACCGTTATCGGCATACCTTTTGGGATTCAATGTTTTAAGATTGCAAAATTTGTACTGTGGCCTTTTGGCAAAGAGATAGAACTTGGTCATTTCGGAGCAGGAGGATTGCTTTTAAACATCATCTGGCTTATCGTTTTTGGATGGGAATTTGCCATAACCCATCTCATTATAGGTTTAATATTTTGTATAACAATCTTAGGTATACCATTTGGTCTTCAACATTTTAAATTCGCCATGCTTGGACTCATACCGTTTGGGGCAAAGATACATGCAAATTCCTGATAAGCAGTTGCGAAGGGGAAAAATGAAGGCTAAATAATAGGGGATTAAAATATTATACGAGGAGAAGAAGAATGGAAAGTCAACAAGATAATGTATTAAAATTGCTGAATGCCTTGAATATTGAGTACCAACTTACTAAGCATCCGGCTGCTTATACCGTAGAAGATATGGATAAACTGAACATTGGACCATATGGAGATGGGTGTAAAAATGTGTTTCTACGTGATGCAAATACCAAGCGGCATTTTATGGTGGTTCTACTCAAAGACAAAAATGCCGATTTAAAAAGCATTCAGGAACAGTTGGGCTGCACAAGATTAGGCTTTGCTTCTGAAGCAAGGCTTTTCAAATACTTGCATCTTCAAAGAGGGGAAGTAACCCCACTGGGCATAATTAATGACTTTGATGCTGTGGTAGAGCTGGTATTGGACAACGATTTGGCAGGGAAAAACAAGCTTGGTTTTTATCCCAATGACAATACTGCTACGGTATGGATTTCTTTTGATGATTTAAAAAAAATCATCGAACATAATGGAAATAAGATGCACTTCGTTACTATTTAATATTTTTCTATAAGTAAAAAATCCAGCTAAACGCTTTTATGCCCCGGAAATTGCTTACAGTAGAGGTAATCATATATAGAAGACAAGAAAAATCAAAGTGATTGCCTTAATTACGGTTGCTTTTTCACTGAGCGGTTAATTGGCTATCTTTTTGAAAACTAATGACACAACAAAAGCGTCCCCTTGTGTCACTTTGAATATTCTTCTTTTGCAAATTTTGCAAAAATTATACATAGAACCAAAAGTATTCCCACATAGAATATTGTACCGAATATCGGACCGAACATTTGACTGAATAGTGATGCATGTTCTGGTTCATTCCCCGGTATAACCCTCCAAACTTGAATGAGTGCACTGACAGCAGTTAGTACAGAGGCAGATAAATACAAAATAAAATACGCCTTTTTCACTGTGGTACCTCCTCCGAAGTATTTATTCTAGTTCCATTTTACCATGAGTAGTGCAGGAAGGGCACAAGGGGACGCATTTATTGTGTCGTTATCGTTATGACCATTTAACCGGTGCCAAAACTTTCTTCACTAAGACGGAGTATTAGTCTTATGCTTAATTGGCTATCTTTTTGAAACTAATGACACAACAAAAACGTCCCCTTGTGTCACCCTTGTGTCAAAAGCGTAGGGACAGTCCTAGACTGTCCCTGTTTTTTCAAATCCCTCGTATTTCACTAATAAACCGTTTGTCGCACATTATTATTTTTGTATCCATTTTTTATAAACGTCGTCTGGGAGAGGCATAAAAAAGTCAATACCATCTTGAGGATCGTCGATTGGATTAATTGTTTTGTTATCATCGACAGGCTTTATGCTGTCCTTTGTTTTGCCGGCGTTTTTCATTAAATATCACCTCCTGATAAGATCTGTTATTATTCTGCCCGAGTATCATTTTTTATTTCGCCCATTTCCTGTAATTAACGCCAAATACTTACCTGATAATTATGATAGTATTGTTTATCAGGCAGAACTTTTATATACTCAGCATTATATATAGCCAATAATCGATAAATTCGGTAAGTAATTTTATTCAGGGTATTTTCAAGAATACAAATGATTCCAGAATAAATTTAAAGTGCTGAATGCCTTGAACATAGAATATTAGCTTACCAGGCATCCAGCTGAACTCCTTTTGTACCCCGGAAATTGCTTAAAATGGAGGCAATCATATATGAAAGATAAGAAAATTAAAACAAAAGTTTTAAGGCCCAAATTCAGTAACGATTTAGATATCATAGAGCTATATAAAGAAAATATAGTGGATGAAGCTATACTTTCTTTTGGAATAATTAGTAATTGCTCTTTAGAGGACTATGAAGCAAAGAGTATGACTTTTAACCAAGTAATATTTAATAATGTTGTTTTTAGTAAAATAACATTTAGACATATAGAGCTGGTAGATGTGAGATTTCAAAATTGTGATTTATCAAATGTTGATTTTAATGAGGCTTCATTACATAGAGTCGAATTTATAAACTGTAAAATTATTGGCATTAATTTGGGTGAAGCCACCTTAAGAGATGTGATTTTTGAAAACTGCAATGGACAATATGCTTTCTTTAGATATTCTAATTGTAAGCAAGTTGCATTCCTTGAATGTCAATTGTGTTCCTCGGATTTTAAAAATTCCGTATTATCAAAAGTTGAATTTCAAAAATCTAATCTACTTCAGACGCAAATGAACTTTACAAATCTTAAAGGAATAGATTTTACTAGTTGTGATATTGAAGGTATAGGTGTAAATATTAGTGATATTAATGGCGCTATAGTTAACACTATGCAAGCAGCTTCTCTATCTGCACTGCTAGGTCTCATTGTTAAATAAATATCAACTTAATTATTTCTATAGTATTGCATGGAGTTATAGTAAATAGCGGAGGAACAAAATGAAATATTTAGTAATCGGAGCTGGTGGCACAGGCGGAAGTATCGGGGCATTTATGACAGAGGCAGGTAAAGATGTAACCGTAATTGCCAGGGGAAAACATCTGGAGGCGATTCAAAAAAATGGTTTGAAAATGGAAACTACATGTAAAGGGAATTATACAGTCTGTCCTATTAAGGCTTGGGATATGGAGCATTACAACGAACAGCCGGATATAATTTTCAATTGTGTGAAAGGATATTCCCTTGAAGATACCATTCCCTTTATCAAAAG
>JAQUBU010000011.1 GCA_028686565.1 Syntrophomonadaceae bacterium | reverse complement strand
GGCAGGCATTGTTGCTGCTATCCAGGCCATAAACAGGGGCATCATGTATAACATGGATTTTTGGGTGGGGTCATTGGTATCGACCATGGACACTCTCTGCTGCAAGTAAGTAGTGAGAGCAGCTAATACAGCTAAAATGTATAACTGGTCTGGTTTACCAATATTAGGTATCCATAAAAATCCTGCATGTGCCGCTACTGAAAATTCGAATTTGTACAAGGATTGGTAAAAGGCAATAAATATGGGCATTTGAATTAATAATGGCAAACAACCACCTAATGGACTTACGCCATGTTCTTTAAACAATTCCGCTATTTTTAGCTGCATGGTTTGCTGGTCTTCCTTGTATCTCTCCTGGATTTGTTTCATACGGGGCTGAATTTCCTGCATCGCCCGCATAGATTTTAACTGTTTTTGGGTTAAAGGAAATAATACCAACTTAATCAAAATGGTCATGAGGATAATAGCCAGACCATAATTAGGTATGCCTAAAGTTTCCGTAAACCCATATAAAAATTGAATTACACTAGCAAACCCCTGAACAAATGTATGCCACAAATTCGTTCCCGTCGCCTTAATCTCTTAGGCTGACAGGTTTCACCTCCTTGTTGATGAGCATTTCATGCTCCAAAGCCATGCCGCCTAAAACAACCTCTTACGGCACTGGATCATGTCCCCCCGGATTAAAGGGATGACACTTACAAATTCTTTTTACGGCCAACCATCCCCCTTTGAATGCTCCATGTTTTTCCAAGGCTTCAATAGCATAGGTTGAACAGCTCGGATAAAAACGACACGAAGGCCGCTTAAAAAATGTTACTCTTTGGTATGTTTTTATTAAAACAACCATACATCTAGTCAACATAACCTTGCTTTCTTTATCAGCAGCAGAAAATCTTTTTCTATGATTTCATAGGCACAGCCTTTAATGCTGGGCCGGGCTACCACAACGATATCATAATTTCCCTGTATCTTTTCCGCCGCACTCCGGGCCATCTCTCTTAATTGCCGCTTGGTCCGGTTTCGGATTACTGCATGTCCAACTTTTTTACTGGTTACTATTCCAAATCGATTAGTTGGCCGCCGGTTTTTTTGGTAGTAAATAATAATATATTTACCAGCTACCCTTTTCCCTTCCTGGTACACCTGCTGATATTCTCGACCCGTACAAATTCTAGCATCTTTATGTAGCATTAAAAACCTTCCCGGCATAGAATTTTAAAAGTACAATTCTTCCCCATTGCGTCAACAGGGGCATCTGTAATGCCCTCTGTTTTCCCGCAAATTTCAAGAATGCTTCCATGATACATCTTGTTGATGTATGTGCAAAATTATTGTAAACGGAAGCTGACAACAGTAGTACGCACAAAGTAAAAAGGATTCCAGGAAAATAAAAGGCCGCTGTTACGACCTATGCAGAAATAACTTTTCTCCCCTTTTTCCTTCTGTTAGCCAATACCCTTCTTCCTCCGGCAGTAGCCATCCTTTGTCTGAAACCATGGACCCTTTTCCTTTGTCTTTTTTTAGGTTGATAGGTTCTCTTCATTGAATAATGCCTCCTAATGAGTAAATCTAATAAATAGCTGAGGATATTTCCTCCATTTTCCCAATACCATATAATTATATTTTTAGAGGTCTCTTCTGTCAAGAAATTACGGCTCTCTTCTTACTTCTAATTTCTTTCCTAATCTGCTATGATTATACTGTATTTTTGGCTATAAACATAACTCCTTATACTTTTTAATCTTAATTTATCCTAAAAAAAAGAACTATCCACAACTATATGTTTAAAAACTTAACTTATCCACAGATAAAGCGGAGGATTTTATGCCTAACCATTTTGATTATACCTCGATATGGAAAAGTTTGTTAGAAACAGTTAAGCAAGATATAGGCTCTACAAGCTTTGATATCTGGTTTTCTAAAGTAAAATTTAATTCTTTTCGCAATGATCATTTTTATATTACGGTTCCCGATTCACTCACTAAGGAGTGGATTGAGTCCCGCTACTTGGATTTTATGCAAGCCAAATTGCGTTCTCTTACTAATCAAAACGTTACTCTGCAAATTAATACTCAATTATTCTTTGAAAAAGAAGATTTTATTACCCAGTTAAACCCCAAATACACTTTTGACACTTTTGTAGTAGGCAATAGTAATCGTTTTGCACATGCTGCCTGTTATGCCGTAGGTGAATCACCTTTCAAGGCTTATAACCCATTGTTTATATATGGGGGTGTGGGCTTGGGTAAAACTCATCTTATGCAGGCCATTGGCCATCATATCCTAACTAAAAAACCATCTTGTGTGGTTATGTATGTTTCATCTGAGCAATTTACCAATGATCTTATTATGTCCATCAAGGACGATACTACATCTGCTTTTCGCAATAAATACCGGACTATAGATGTATTATTGGTTGATGATATTCAATTCCTGGCTGGGAAAGAAAGAACCCAGGAAGAGTTTTTCCACACTTTCAACACCCTTTATGAAGCTAATAAACAAGTAGTAATCTCCAGTGACCGCCCGCCGCGCAATATTCCTACTTTGGAAGATCGTCTGCGCTCTCGTTTTGAATGGGGATTAATAACTGATATTCAACCCCCTGATTTGGAAACCAGAATAGCTATATTAAGGAAGAAAGCCCAAAGTGATAATCTCAATGTTCCTTATGATATCCTTGATTACATTGCTAATTATATAGACTCAAATATAAGAGAATTAGAGGGTGCTCTGGTTAGACTGATAGCCTATGCCACCATAAACAAAAGAGAGCTTGATATGAGCACTGCTACTGAAGCTTTAAAAGATATTTTACCCCCGCCCCGTCCGAGAAAAATAACTATAGAAACTATCCAAAAAATAGTTTCCTCGCATTATGGATTAGAAATGAATGAGTTTCTTTCCAAAAAGAGAAATAAGCAGCTTGTATATCCTCGGCAGATAGCCATGTATTTGTGCCGTAAGCTTACCGATGCCTCTTTCCCCCAGATTGGAGAACAATTCGGCGGACGTGATCATACAACTGTTATGCATGCAAATGACAAATTAGAGAAAGAGTTATTTATTAATCCTGAAGTTAAACTTGTCCTCGATACTTTATGCAAAAAAATCGATCCCCATTATATAAGCAACCAATAATTTTTAACTTTCTCAACAGCTTTATCAACGGGTATATTTTATAAAAATAGGGGCTTTGTCTTACTTTTCCACATAAATTTTCCCCCTACTACTATTACTACTATTCTGTTAATAAATAATTATTAATAAAAAATGGAGGTACTTTCCCATGAAATTCACAATCGAAAAAAAAGACTTGGCAGCACTTACCTCTTTGGTATACCGAGCTGCTGCTAATAAACAAACGGTTCCTATCCTTTCAGGTCTTTTGCTTCAAGTTAATACTGATAAAGGTTTAACTATGACTGCTACCGATATGGAAATAGGAATCAGAGTTATTAGTGACAAAATTGAGGTACTGGAAGAAGGAAGTGTTCTTGTCAATGCTCACTATTTTAATGATTTAATAAAAGTATTGCCGGATACATCAATATCATTGGTATTGAATAAAGAAACCTCACGGTTGGACATAAATTATGGGCGTTCCTCCGGATTTATTAATACTTATCGCGATTACGAATATCCGGAATTGCCTATAAAAGATATGGAGACAAAATTCTCATTACCGCAGGAGGTACTTAAAGAAGCATTAAAAAAGACTGTTTTTGCAGCTTCATTAACACATTTCCGACAGGTCTTCACGGGAATTCTATTTGATATCAGAGAAGGTAATATTATCAAAATAGTTGCTTCCGATACTCACCGTCTGGCATGTTATACTTTTGCTTTAGAGACCAGTGTAAATCCTTTTAATTTTATAATTCCTACCCGGACTGCCAATGAACTGCTGCGCATATTGGATGATAATCAAGAACCTATAAATATTGCATTCAGTGAAAACAATGTTGTTTTTCATAAAGATAATCTCGTTTTATTATCCCGGTTAATTGAAGGACAATATCCCAATTATGAACAAGTAATACCCGGGTCTTTTAATACTTCATTGGAAATAAAAACATCTATTTTGGCTAATTCCTTGGAAAGAGCAAGGATTATGCCTTCTGATGACAAATTAAAAATCCAGCATGCCAAGTTTAATTTCCGTGAAAAAGAAGCACTGGTTAATACTTATTCCGAAATGATGGGTGAAATCGAAGAAATAATTGAAGACTTAAATATTAAAGGTGATACAGAGGTGAAAATTGCTTTTAATACAAATTATTTTTTAGATGTTGTTAAGATATTGGCTGGAGAATGTGAAGAATTAAGTATAAACTTATCAGGTACTCTCGGACCTGCATTAATAAGAAATCCCCAGAAAGAAAATTATATCTATGTATTAGTACCATTAAGAGTTAGCAACTAAGAAAGAAAGGGTTTAATTGAAAATAGAACAATTACAATTAAACAATTTCCGAAATATCGAAAAAATAGAACTAAATCCAGATAAAATGAATGTTTTTATGGGAAAAAATGCTCAGGGCAAAACCAATATTCTGGAAGCTATTTATTATCTGGCAAGTGGCAGTTCTTTTCGCACCAAGGAAGATGCCAATTTAATCAAATTTGAATACCAAAGCCTTTTCCTCAGAGCAATATATAATTACCAGGATCGAACTATCAATAGCACTTTATCCTATGATAAACAGAACGGTAAAATAATTAAAATAAATGCCAAAAAGCCGGGGCAAAGCAATGCTAACCGGCTAAAAACTGTGTTATTTATTCCTGACGATCTTTTTTTGGTTAAAGGCACACCAGCAAAACGCCGGAAATTTTTAGATTTTATTATAAAACAAATATCAACGGAATATAATTACAATTTAACGAAATATAGTAATGTTTTAAAAAAAAGGAATTTATTATTAAAAAAAGAACAAGCTAATGGTAAAAGCTATGAAATAGTAAATGAAATTTTTATTGAAAGTGCTGTAAAATTAATAATAGCAAGGTTAAACTATATAAATATTCTTGATATGACAGTTAGAGAAATTTATCAAAAAATAAATGCCGAGCCACAATATTTAAAAATACGCTATGCCCTTTCATTTCCTATGGATAGTGGTAAAATTAATCTGGAAACTCTCAGGGATACATTAAGAAAAGAAATTGCGCAAAAAAGCGAAGATGAAAAAAAAAGAAGGATAACATTATTAGGGCCTCATCTTGATGATATACATATATACCAGGATGGTAGAATAGCCCGTCAATTTGCATCTCAGGGGCAGCAACGCAATATTTCGGTATGTTTAAAACTAGCCGAAGTAGAAAGCTTTTATAAAATAAGCGGTTATTACCCCGTACTTTTGCTTGATGAGGTTTTAGCCGAACTAGATGATGAAAAAAGGCAATTACTCATTAATTACTTACTTGATGCCCCATATCAATGTTTTCTTACTTCAGTAAGCCTGGACAAGATCAACCTTTCCAATGCTTCAATTTTCATTATTAAAAATGGCTTTTTGCTGCGAAAGGAGTAATTCAATATGTATGTACATCTAGGCAACAACTTTATAATATCTTTTAAGGACATAATTGCCATATTAAATATCGAACCGCCGGTTTCCCATGATCTTAAAGATATTATAACCATTGCTCGTTTGGATAATAATCTAATCAATATAAGCGAGAAGGGCAAAGAAAAATCCCTGGTTATTTGTGATAATAAGGTTTATTTATCACCCATTTCTTCAACAACCCTGTATAAACGTGCAGGCAGTCGACATAAGGAGGCATAATAATTGAAAGCGACAGAAAGTAATTACAATGCCTCTAATATTCAGGTTTTAGAAGGACTTGAGGCAGTCCGCAAAAGACCGAGCATGTATATTGGATCTACAGGACCCAAAGGATTACATCACCTGGTTTTTGAAATTACTGATAACAGCATAGATGAAGCAGTTGGAGGTTTTTGCACACAGATCGAGGTAATAATTCACCGCGATAATAGTGTTACAGTATGTGATAATGGCAGGGGCATACCGGTTGATATTCATCCCTTGATGGGCATTCCCGCATTGGAAGTAATAATGACGACTCTTCATTCGGGAGGAAAGTTTGGCGGCAGCGGTTATAATATTTCAGGGGGACTTCATGGCGTAGGTCTCTCGGTAGTTAATGCTTTGTCCAGTTATATGGAGGTTACCGTAAAAAGAGATGGACATTTATTTAAGCAAAGTTATGAAAGAGGCAATCCTTTAGATAAAGTCACTATTTATGGAGATAGTAATGAAACCGGAACAATTATTCACTTTGTTCCGGATGATCAAATATTTGAAGAAATGATTTTTGAGCGGGAAATTATATTGCAGCGACTGCGGGAATTGTCCTTTTTAAACCGGGGTTTAAAGATTATTTTCATTGACGAAAGAGAAGAAGAAGTTTATACCAAAGAACTGCATTATACCAATGGACTAAAAGATTTCGTGAATTACATCAATAAAAATAAAGAGGTAATCAACGATAAAGCGATTTATTTTGAAAGCCAAAAAGAAGATGTAATAGTGCAAATAGCCATCCAATACAATAACGGCTACAGCGAAAATCTTTATTCCTTTGCTAATAATATCCGTACCCAAGAGGGCGGAACCCATGAAATAGGCTTTAAAAATGGGCTGACCCGGGTTATTAATGATTATGCCAAACGCAATAATATTTTGAAAGAAAATGAGTCCAATCTATCCGGAGAGGATATCCGGGAAGGAATCGCCGCAATTGTATCGGTACTGGTAAAAGACCCGCAATTTGAAGGACAAACTAAAACCAAGCTGGGGAATACCTATATACGCGGAATAGTCGATAGTATTCTCTATCAGAACATGGAAGATTTCTTGAATGAAAATCCCTCCCTGGCAAGAAAAATTTTGGATAAATCCATTTCAGCGAGGCGTGCTCGTGAAGCTGCCAAGAAAGCCCGCGAACTAACGCGGCGCAAAAGTGCCCTGGAATCTACTGCATTACCCGGAAAGCTGGCTGATTGCAGCAACAAAAACCCGGCTCAATCGGAGTTGTTTTTAGTAGAAGGAGATTCGGCGGGAGGATCGGCCAAACAGGGAAGAGACCGTAACTACCAGGCAATCTTGCCTTTGCGCGGTAAAATACTGAATGTAGAAAAAGCAAGACTGGACAAGGTTTTGTCCAGTGAAGAAATACGTAATTTGATAACTGCAATGGGCACCGGAATTGGTGAGGATTTCGATATTAGCAAAGCCCGATATCATAAACTCTTTATTATGACCGATGCTGATGTGGACGGTTCCCATATACGCATCTTGCTTTTGACCTTTTTTTATCGCTATATGCCTGAATTAATCAAGCATGGTTATGTATATATTGCCCAGCCGCCGCTATATGGTTTAAAAAGAGGCAAAGATATCCGGTATTTTTATAATGAAACTGATTTGGAAAAATTCCAAAGCGAGACTGAAGTAAAATGGGGGATTCAAAGATATAAAGGTTTGGGAGAGATGGACCCCGAGCAGCTATGGGAGACAACTATGAACATTGAAACCCGTACTGTATTGAAAGTCACGGCTGAAATGGGTGAGGAGGCGGACCAGGTTTTTTCAGATCTAATGGGTGATAACGTGGAACCCCGCCGGGAGTTCATAGAAGCCAATGCCCGGTTTGTAAGCAACCTCGATATTTAGCTGAATATAATTTGTGAATTTTGAATTAATAAGCACTCTGAAAAACTATGTAAAGATAATCGTAATAATTGCCAAATAACTCCATTAAATTCAAAATTCTCTTAGGGGGATAATAAAAATTGGAACAGGATCTTTTTGAAAATAATGTAATAGACAGGGATATAAAAAAAGAGGTAGAAAAATCTTTTCTGGAGTATTCCATGAGTGTTATTTCATCCCGGGCACTACCCGACATAAGGGATGGATTGAAACCGGTACACCGGCGGATATTATATGCTCTGTATGAACAAGGTATGACACATGATAAGCCCCATCGGAAATCAGCCAATATAGTCGGAGAAGTAATGGGTAAGTATCATCCCCATGGCGATTCGGCCATATACCAGACCATGGTAAAAATGGCCCAGAATTTTGCCATACGTTACCCGCTGGTAGATGGACATGGCAACTTTGGCTCAATTGATGGCGATTCAGCAGCTGCCATGCGGTATACTGAGTCGCGAATGTCTAAAATAGCAGGCGAATTGGTTAAGGACATAGACAAGGATACAGTAGATTGGCGCGCCAACTATGACGACAGCCGGCAAGAGCCTCAGGTAGTACCGGCCCGAATTCCTAATCTTCTTATTAATGGATCATCCGGTATAGCTGTAGGTATGGCTACCAATATCCCTCCGCACAATCTTAACGAAGTAGTTGACGGAATAAAAGTGTACATAGATAATCCTGAGGTTAGTATTGATGAATTAATGGAACATATTCCCGGGCCGGATTTTCCAACAGCTGGAATAATGGCCAGCCGGGGTATTCGCAAAGCATATGAAACGGGACGGGGAAGCATAAAAACCCGGGCCCGTTATGAAATAGAAGAAAAAAAGAATGGAAGAAGTGTCATAATTGTCACCGAGATTCCTTATCAGGTAAATAAAGCTCGTTTGGTGGAAAAAATAGCGGAATTAGTGCGTGATAAAAAAATCGAAGGCATAGTTGATCTAAGGGATGAATCAGATCGCAAAGGCATTCGTATCGTAATAGAAGTCCGCAAAGATGAAAATCTTAATGTTCTGCTTAATAAGCTGTTTAAGCAAACGCAAATGGAAGAAAGCTTTGGTATCAACATAGTTGGTTTGGTTAATGGCCAACCCCGAACATTGAATTTGAAGGATTTGATTCACTATTATGTTGAACACCGCAAGGATGTTATTACGCGGAGAACTGTTTATGAGTTGAAATTGGCTCAAAACCGCAAGCATATACTGGAAGGCTTAAAGATAGCATTGGACAACCTGGACGAAATAGTTCGCCTGATCAGGAATTCCAGGGATCGGGAAAGCGCTCGCGCAGCATTGATAAATAACTTTGGGTTAAGTGAAATACAAGCCAATGCTATTCTGGATATGAGACTGGGGCAGTTGACCGGTTTGGAGCGGAATAAGATAGAGAATGAATATCAGGAAGTTATGCTGAAAATTGCAGATTATGAAGATATATTAGCCCGGCCGGAAAGGGTTTTGGGAATCATAAAAGAAGATTTGGATGATATCAAGAACAAATACGGAGATAAAAGAAGAACGGAAATAACTCTGGAAGAAAACGATTATGCAGAGGAAGATTTCATAGACGATCACGAAGTGGTGATCACCCTCAGCAACCGAGGCTATGTGAAAAGGCAGCCTCTGGATACTTACCGTGCGCAGCGCCGGGGAGGCAAGGGGATAAGCTCGTTAACTACGCGGGCTGAGGATTTTGCGAATGATATTCTGGTAACCTCGGTATTAGCCCACTTGCTCTTTTTTACCAACCAGGGAAGGGTCTTCTCCATTCGCGCTTACCATATACCGGAATCCTCAAGGCAGGCCAAGGGAATGCCATTGGTTAATTTCCTGGAACTGCGTCCGGAAGAGAAAGTGAGCACAATTGTAGCAACCCGGCAGTTCAATAATGAGCAGCATTTATTAATGGTAACTCAGCAGGGAATAATTAAAAAAGTGGCAACATCCGCTTTTATGAACATTCGCAAGACAGGATTAATCGCGGTAAACCTGCACGATGATGATGAATTAGTCGGCGTAGTCCGCGTTAAACCGGAGAATAAAGTTATGATAGCCAGTTCCCGGGGAATATCCATAACCTTTGATGAAAGCCAGGTAAGAGCCATGGGCAGAACCGCTGCCGGAGTTAAAGCCATTCGTTTGGGCAAAGGTGATTATGTAGTAGGTATCGACAAGCATCGAGAAGGTGCCGATGTACTGCTGGTAACGGAGAATGGCTATGGCAAAAGAACCAGTTTGGATGAGTTCAAGACCCAGAACAGGGGCGGCAAAGGATTAAAAGCCATTGAAATAAATAAGAAAAACGGTAAATTGGTAGCATTTCAGGTGGTATCACCCGAAGAAGAAATGGTGATTCTGACCGGGGACGGCAACATCATTCGCCTGGAAGTTGGGGATGTATCCCAACAAAAGCGTTATTCCCGGGGGGTAATGCTGATGAGACTGCCAGATGAAGACCGCATAGTGGGAGTAGCGCGGTTTAAGATAGAAATAGAATCAGAAATAGAATCAGAAGTGTAACGAGGTAAAAGTCTGAAAGAAGTTTTTCATTACGTTTTGTGCCTTGAGTGAAGCGAAAGGAATGGTTTTAAATATGTCCCTCACTTCTTTAAGCGGTGGGGGTCAAAGGCGGCGGATTCTGATCACCCAGCTCGTTGCACCACTTAAAGCCAGGATACTGACAGTATGGAGCGATTTGATTAAGGCTGGAACACTTTGTCATATAATGTTAAGGGAGGAAAATGGAAAATGGAAGAAAAGGGAACATTTAAAGTGAAAGCAGGCCTGGCTCAGATGTTAAAAGGCGGCGTAATAATGGATGTCACCACTGCGGAGCAGGCTAAAATAGCTGAAGAAGCCGGAGCGTGTGCGGTTATGGCTCTGGAAAGAGTACCCGCTGATATCAGGGCCGCGGGCGGCATAGCGCGCATGGCTGATCCCAGTATTGTCATGAAAATTATGGAATCAGTTACTATTCCGGTCATGGCCAAGTGCCGTATTGGGCATTTTGTAGAAGCACAGCTCCTGGAAAGCCTGGGGGTAGATTATATAGACGAAAGTGAAGTTTTAACACCGGCCGATGACAAATATCATGTAAATAAAAATATATTTAAAGTTCCCTTTGTATGCGGGGCCCGCAATCTGGGCGAAGCATTAAGGCGAATTGGTGAAGGCGCAGCCATGATAAGAACCAAAGGCGAGCCGGGAACCGGTAATGTTATCGAAGCCGTGCGTCACATCAGAATGGTTAATGATGAAATACGCTGGGTCAGCAATCTGCCGGCCGAGGAGCTAATGAGTGCCGCTAAAGAAATGCAGGCACCCTATGAATTAGTGAAGGAAGTAGCCCGTCTTAAAGCATTGCCGGTAGTTAACTTTGCAGCAGGAGGAATAGCTACCCCCGCAGATGCTGCTTTAATGATGCAATTGGGCTGTGACGGTATTTTTGTAGGCTCCGGAATCTTTAAATCCGGTGATCCGATGAAAAGGGCCCGGGCGATTGTTGCGGCCACAACGTATTTTAATGATGCAGCTATTCTTGCTGAAGTTTCAAGAGACCTGGGAGAGGCCATGGTTGGCATTGATATTAGTTCTATAAAACCAGAGGATAGGATGCAGGATCGTGGCTGGTAAAAAAATCGGCATACTTGCCATGCAGGGTGCATTTTTAGAACACCAGCAAGCACTAAGCCGTTGTGGCGCGGAGCCGGTATTGGTCAGGACCGCCAGGGACCTGGAAGCAGTGGAAGGGTTAATTATACCGGGCGGAGAGAGTACAACTATCGGAAAACTTATGAAAATATTCGGTCTGGACAGTTTGATCATTGAGCGAGTCAAAGAGGGCATGCCAATATGGGGGACCTGTGCGGGAATGATACTGCTGGCCAAGGAAATAGCTGATTCCCAGCAGCCCCATCTCGGACTGATGGATATAAAAGTTAAGCGTAATGCCTATGGGCGGCAGGTGGAGAGTTTTGAAACCGATCTTGAGGTAGAAGGCATTGGGCAGACCAGAGGGGTTTTTATACGAGCTCCCTATGTAGAAGAAGTTTGGGGAGGCACTAAAATATTATCTACCTATTTAGACAAAATAATTATGGTGCAGGAAGGAAATAATATGCTGGCAACAGCATTTCATCCTGAACTGACTACAGAATTGGATGTACATAAATATTTTCTTGCCATGGCATGATAATACTTGCAAAAGATCACATCCTGTAATATAATCAATTTCAAACTTTATATTTTAACTGTTTATGAAGGGTTATAGTAAAAATCGTCAGTTGCTTCAGAAAGCTGGTGGAAGATGTGAACCAGTGCAGCACGTTTTTGAATCCACCCCGGAAACAGGATGTGCAAACATTGCGGTGGAACCGTTAAAACCTTCAAGAGGATGTATTTATATTACATCAACTAGGGTGGCAACGCGGGAATAACCTCTCGTCCCTGATGGGACGAGGGGTTTTTATATTTCAAATTGCACAAAGAAACCAGCCCCTACCCTTAGTTTTCTAAATCTAATTATACTGAGGAGGTTATTTACGAGATGATTGGAGACCAGTTTTTGCTGCTTCCGGGACCTACGCCATTACCGGAGCGAGTAGTACGGGCGATGAGCAGACAGATGGTGAACCATCGCGGGTCAGAATTCAAACAAATATTAATATCAGTTACCGAAGGAATCAAAAAAGTCTACCGCACCCAGAACCAGGTGCTGATTTATCCGGCTTCCGGGACAGGAGCACTGGAGGCGGCAGTAGTAAATTTTATTTCTCCGGGCGATAAAATATTAGCCATCTCAATTGGTGTTTTTGGTGATCGTTTCGCTAAAATTGCCGGTGAATTTGGGGCCCAGGTGGAAAAAATCGATTTCCCCTGGGGACAATGTGCTGATCCTCAAGTGATAAAGGATAGAATTGCCCAGGACAAGAAAAATGAAATCAAAGCGGTTCTGGTAACCCATAATGAAACTTCTACGGGTGTATATAACGATATTAAAGCTATACGCGAAGCATTGGGAGAGCACCCGGCCCTGATCATGGTTGATGCTGTAAGTGGTTTGGCCACGGTTGATCTTAAAATGGATGAGTGGCATCTTGATGTAGTTGTCAGCGGGTCCCAAAAGGCGTTTATGATTCCCCCGGGTTTAAGCTTTTTAGCCTTTAATGAAAGAGCATTAAAGGTTCATAACAAATGTAAAAATCCAAGATATTACTGGGATGTTACCTCTGGGCTCAAGTATCTTGAGAAGGGACAGAATCCATACACACCGGCGATCTCCCTTTATTTCGGCTTGGAAGAAGCACTGAATATGATGCTGGAAGAAGGACTGGAAAGGATTCTGAACCGACATAGAAATTACCGGGATATGGTCAGAGAAGCGGTAAAGGCAATGGGCTTGGAACTGCTGGCTCCCGATCACTGTGCTTCTTGTGCACTGACATCGGTGCGGGCTCCCGAAGGAATAGGAGCTAATAAAATACGCCAATATATTAGAGAGGATTTTAATATAATACTGGCGGGCGGACAACAAACCCTGGATGATGTTATTTTCCGGATCGGGCATTTGGGTTATGTGCGCGAATTAGATTTGTTTTCAGTGCTGGCCGCACTGGAACTGGCATTGCTCAAAGCAGGATACCAAATGGAATTGGGCAGCGGGGTAAAGAGAGCACAGGAATACCTGTTTAATTCTTATTGCAAATAAAAACTTGAAAGGAGAAATAAAGTGGCAAGGAAAAAAGTTATCATCAGTGAGCGAATTGCTGATGAAGGAGTAGAATTGTTAAAAACTGAGCTGGATGTGGACTATCGTGATGGCATAGCTCGGGAAGAATTGTTGAATATAATAGATCAGTATGATGCCTTGATTGTAAGGAGTGTTACCCAGGTTGACGAGGAATTGATCAGCCGGGGAACCAAGCTCAAGATTGTTGGCCGGGCAGGTAACGGGGTTGACAACATCAAGGTAGATGTCTGCACCCGGTATGGAGTTATAGTTGCCAACACCCCGGACAGCAACACCATTTCAGCGGCAGAACAGACCATAAGCCTTTTGCTTTCCTCAGTTCGGAATACTGCCTGGGCAAGTGAATACCTTAAGGCAGGAACATGGGACCGCAAGCCATTTCGGGGAGTAGAACTCTATGGGAAAACCGTCGGAATTATAGGCTTAGGGCGTATCGGCTCCATGGTTGCTACCCGCCTCAAAGCCTTCAATATGAAGGTTATAGCATATGATCCCTATATAGCCGATGAGCGCTTTATCCGGTTCGGGGCCGAGAAGCGGGAAAGTCTTGAAGAGCTAGCAAGTGAAGCCGATTTTATTACGGTGCACACTCCCCGTAATGAAGAAACCAGGCATATGATAAATGAAGAATTCTTCGCCAGGGCCAAGGATGGAGTGCGGGTAGTAAACTGTGCCCGGGGTGGAATCATTAAGGAAGAGGCCTTGCTTAAAGGACTCGAATCGAAAAAAATAATGAGTGCCGGGTTGGATGTATTTGAAAAAGAACCCGCTAACAATAATCCTTTGTTTAAATTCAAAAATGTAGTGGTAACACCGCATCTGGGAGCCGATACATTTGAAGCCCAAAAAAGAGTAGGGGAAAATATCGCCGAGCAGGTAATAAAAGCACTGCGCGGAGAGATTGTACCAAACGTAGTGAACCTTCCTACCATGCTCAATGAAGAACTGGAATATCTGCGGCCTTATATTACACTGGCTGAAAAAATGGGCAATCTTTATTATCAAATGGAAAAGTCAGCGATTAACCGGATAGAATTAACCTATAGCGGACCGATCAGTGCCAATGAAACTGAAATGCTGACGGTAGCATTCCTTAAAGGGTTATTGGAACCGGTAATGTGGGAAAAAGTAAACTATGTTAACGCCCGTCTAATGGCTGAAGAACGGGGAATCAAGATATTTGACCGCAAGGAAGAACAAAGCCCCAAACGCTACAAAAATCTTATTAGTGCCAGAATCTTTAATAACGGTCATGATTTGGCCATCGACGGCACTGTTTCCCGAGCCCGTGATCCGCTGCTGGTGGAAATTAATGGTTTTGAAACCGAAAGCAACCT
Source organism: Syntrophomonadaceae bacterium (assembly GCA_028686565.1). Taxonomy (GTDB): domain Bacteria; phylum Bacillota; class Syntrophomonadia; order Syntrophomonadales; family Syntrophomonadaceae; genus JAQUBU01. The sequence continues at coordinate 6,292 of JAQUBU010000011.1, read as the reverse complement.
GGAAGGCTATTTATTAATAGTTAAAAATGAAGATCGTCCGCGGGTAATCGGCCCCTTTGCAACTGCTCTGGGCGATGAAGGGGTTAATATAGCGGGCATGAAAGTAGCCCGTAAAGCCAAAGGTGAAGTTGCCATAATGATTATCAATGTAGACACCAAGGTAGAAGAGAATATCCTGGATAAACTGAGCAAACTGGATGGAATAGTGGGCAAACCCCAACTGCTTCAATTTTAGTGACCGAAGGGAACATCAGTGGTGCCCTATGGGTACTACAGTTTTAGTGCCAGCAAGAGCAACATTAATTGCAGCCAGCAGCTGCATCGGTAGTCCCCGCAGGAGATGTACCCGCAGGGGGCACAATTATATTTCCCGAGGGAGGGAAGCAAATGTTAGATACCAGATTGATAAGAGCAAATCCGGAAAAAGTGGAGCAAGAATTACTAAAGAGGAATCTTAGCGGCGCACTGGACCGATTTCTGCAGTTGGATGAGGAGCGGCGGCGTATTTTAGCCCTCGCGGAAGAGCTGAAGAATTTCAGGAATACTTCATCTGTGGAAGTTGGGAAAATGAAAAAAGAAGGCCGTGATGCCGCAGAATTAATGGAAAAAGTTCGTCAAGCCGGGCAAGAGATAAAAGAGTTTGACGAGCAGCTTAAGATTGCTGAAACTGAGATCGAAAGCATTCTGTTAGGGATACCTAATCTTCCCCACGATTCGGTACCCGTAGGCAAAGATGAGGATAGCAACATTGAAATCAGACGCTGGGGTGAGCCGCGCAAGTTTAATTTCGAGCCATTGGCCCATTGGGATATTGGCCCAAGTTTAGATATCCTTGATTTTGAAAGGGCGGCTAAACTTTCAGGAGCGCGTTTTGCCCTCTACAAAGACTGGGGAGCGCGATTGGAAAGAGCCATTATTAATTTTTTCCTCGATGTTCATACCAGTGCTCATGGTTATCGGGAAATATTACCGCCGTTTATGGTTGATGCTGATTGCATGACAGGCACTGGACAACTGCCGAAATTTGCTGAAGACATGTTCAAGGTAGAAGGCCGTGAGATGTACCTGATTCCGATAGCGGAGGTTCCGCTAACCAATATATACCGTGAAGAGATTCTGGAAGCGAAAGAATTGCCGCTCTATTTAACTGCTTATACCCCTTGTTTCCGGGCAGAAGCCGGTTCACATGGCAGGGATACCCGGGGGATAATAAGGCTGCATCAATTCAACAAGGTTGAACTTGTAAAACTGGTTGAGCCGTATAATTCCTATGAGGAGCTGGAGAAACTCACCGCAGACGCCGAAGAAGTTTTGCAGCTCCTGGGACTGCCTTACCGGGTAGTGCTATTGAGTACAGGGGATATGGGGTTTTCCTCAGCCAAGACCTATGATATCGAAGTATGGATGCCGGGCTATAATGATTATAAGGAAATATCCTCCTGCTCCAATTGTGAAGATTTTCAAGCGCGCAGGGCCAACATACGCTATCGTTCGGCACCCAAAGCCAAGGTTCAATATGTGCATACCCTTAATGGCTCCGGGGTTGCGGTAGGCCGAACCGTAGCAGCTATACTGGAAAACTATCAGGAGGAAGACGGTTCAATAACAGTTCCGGAAGTCCTGCGGCCTTATATGGGCGGGTTGGAAAAAATAACGAAGCGAACACAATGATTTATTGACAAGAAAATGAGCCTGTGATATACTTTCCTTTGCATTGTTAAGGAAATAGCCTCTAAGTGGAGGGGTGTCCGAGCGGTTGAAGGAGGCGGTCTTGAAAACCGTTGAACCTTTACGGGTTCCGTGGGTTCGAATCCCACCTCCTCCGCCATAGTTAAATTGATATAGTGATTAAATTTGGGGAGAGATGGCCGAGTTGGCTGAAGGCGCTCGCCTGCTAAGCGAGTAGACGGCTTAAAACTGTCTCGAGGGTTCGAATCCCTCTCTCTCCGCCACTTTGATTGTGAGCGTAAGCGAACATCAGTAGTGCCCCGCAGGGTACCACTTTAATTGTGAACGAAGTGAACATCATTAGTACCCGTAAGGGTATTATAATAAATACTTAAATGCGCCCGTAGCTCAGCTGGATAGAGTAACAGACTACGAATCTGGAGGTCGCAGGTTCGAATCCTGCCGGGCGCGCCACTTAAAAACAAGAAACTCACCATTGGGGTGGGTTTTTTTATTGAATGAAACCATTAAAGGGAGAAAGTAAGGGCGGTTAAATTCTAAGATAAAAAAGTAAACGGCCATGATAATGAGGCGAAAAGAGGACCCTGGTTCTAAGTGGCAGGGGGCTCTATTAACAAAACGGGCGGCGGGTTATAACGAGGAGCTGCCTCGTTGCAGCAGAATGTTGAAACTACAGAGTTTCTTCTGGTGCTTAAATCCCCTCTTTCGTTGCAACGGTGCAAAAGATACTGCTCCGCCTTTTCTTGCGATGTTTAAATATTACTAAAAAAGCGCAAAATGCTAGCAGGCAAACTGGATCAGTATATTGAGTACATGTGAAATTTTTCATGTATACATCAGAGATCATGGAGGAAATTGGCTGTTTACATTGAAATGTATACCGAAATAGTGTATGCAAACTACAAAAATCGACGAGAGGAGTTAATAAAATCGATGGAACTAATCTATACCGGGAAAACCAAAAATGTGTATGCTCTGGATGACGGAAATTATTTACTTCAATTTAAAGATGATGCAACCGGGGAAGACGGTGTATTTGATCCGGGCAAGAACACTATTGGTTTAACTATTGAAGGCGCTGGGCGGGCGGGGCTAAGGCTGACCAAATTCTTTTTTGAAGCCCTGCAAAAAGAGGGAATACCCACCCACTATATTGATGCGGATATTGAAAAGGCAACCATGACTGTCAAGCCAGTCAAATTATTTGGCAAGGGACTCGAAGTGATTTGCCGCTATCGTGCAGTAGGAAGTTTCTATCGCCGTTATGGTGATTATATAGAAGAAGGGCAGACTTTGGATGCTTTTGTCGAAACAACCTTGAAAGACGATGACCGTGAGGACCCGCCTATCACCGAAGATGCTCTGGAAATGCTGGGGATATTAAGCAAAGCTGAATACCAGGTCCTGAAAGAACTAACACGGAAAATAGCTGCGGTGGTAAAAGCCGAGCTGGCTAAGAAAAATATTGAATTATATGACATAAAATTTGAATTCGGCCGGGTTGGTAAAGAGCAGGAAATTATTCTGGTTGATGAGATTTCCGGGGGAAATATGCGTGCCTTTAAAGACGGCAAACACATTCAGCCGCTAGACCTGGAGAAGTTAATGCTGGGGGATTAAGCTTATAATTTTAGATAGCTGTTTCATGGGGTGAATTAATCGGGGCAGAATTGCTTTAGGGCACGAATTTAGGCCGTGTTTTCTACAGGAAAATTAAAGATAAGATAACTTAATGAAGGAGGTACATAATGTCATTAAAACAAACCCCGTTATATCAAATGCATTTAAAATATAACGGCAAAATTATCGACTTTGGCGGCTGGGAATTACCTGTTCAATATGAAGGAATGGGTGTAATCAAAGAACATAACATGGTTCGTGAACAGGCCGGACTTTTCGATGTATCACATATGGGTGAAGTATTTATCAGCGGGGAAAAAGCGGAGGAATATGTGCAGAATCTGGTCTGTAATAATATAAAGACTATGCAGGATTTGCAGGTTTTGTACGCTCTTATGTGTTACCCCGGCGGCGGGGTCGTAGATGACCTTCTGGTATATAGATACCATCGCCAAAAATATCTATTGGTTATCAATGCTGCCAATGTAGAAAAGGATTTTGCCTGGATGCAGGAAAATCTAATGGATGGCATGACAGCGGAAAATGTTTCAGCTGAATATGCCCAATTAGCCTTGCAGGGACCTAAAGCCCAGGAGATACTGCAGAAAATAAGTGATACTGATCTGAACAGTATCAAATTTTTCTGGTTTAATCCGGCGGTTAAAATTGCAGGCGTGGAATGTATCGTTTCAAGAACCGGCTATACCGGGGAAGATGGTTTCGAAATATATGTAAAGCCTGCTGATGCCGCATATATATGGGAAGAAATACTTAGTGCCGGAGGAGATTTGGTAAGTCCGGTAGGCTTAGGTGCCCGGGACAGCCTGCGCTTTGAATCCAAGCTCCCCTTATACGGACAGGAAATTGACCAGGACATTACTCCCCTGGAAGGTGGCCTGGGCTTTTTCGTCAAGCTTGATAATGATGATTTTATAGGCAGGGATGCACTGCTAAAGCAAAAAGAAGCAGGACTTAAAAGGAAACAGGTTGAGTTTTCCATGCTGGGCAAAGGCATTGCGCGTTCACATTACGATGTTTGTAAAGACGGGGTTTGCATTGGACATGTTACTACCGGTTTGCATGCACCTACCTTTAAAAAGCCGATTGGACTTGCATTAATAGATATAGAGCACAGTGCACCAGGTACGGAGATTGATATTATGATTAGGGATAAAGCAGTCAAGGCAGTTGTGGGACAGGGCATTTTCTATAAGAAAAAAACCAAGGCTAAATAATGAAATGGAGGGGATAGTGTGAATATACCGGAAAAATTACTTTATACCAGTGAACATGAATGGATAAGCATAGAAGGAGAAAAAGGCCGCGTCGGGATCAGCGATTATGCGCAGCACCATTTGGGAGATATCGTATATGTAGAATTGCCTGAGACAGGAGATAGCGTGGCCCAGGCGGAAGCGCTGGCGGTTATTGAATCGGTAAAGGCGGTAGCCACTTTATTCAGTCCGGCGGGAGGAACCGTTCTCGAAGTAAACGAGGAACTGGAAGAAGCTCCCGAATTGCTGAATGAGGATTGTTATGCGAACTGGATTGCGGTTATTGAATTGGCTGACCGCAGTGACCTGGAAAAACTTATGGATGCCAAAGCTTACACCGCATTTTGCGCAACTCTTGAATAGTAAGGAGCGAGGGTAATGAAATATACACCCAATCCACCGGCAGTAGTTGAGGAAATGCTCCAGACCATAGGACTGAACAGCCTGGAAGATTTGTTTATTGATATAAAGGATGATTTGAAGATAAAGAATGGCTTGAAATTGACTGCCGGTATGGGAGAAATGGAGCTTCGCCAGCAATTAAAAAGCCTGGCAGCAGGAAATATCAATACTGAAAACTATCCATGCTTTCTGGGGGCTGGTGCCTATGACCATTACATACCGGCAGCTCTTGAGCAATTGCTTTTGCGTTCAGAATTCTATACGGCTTATACCCCTTATCAGCCGGAAATCAGCCAGGGTATATTACAATCCATATTTGAATACCAGACCATGATATGCAAACTGACCGGGATGGATGTTGCCAATGCTTCCATGTATGATGGGGGCAGTGCCCTGGCCGAAGCCTGCAACCTTGCCTGTGTGAGCAGCAAGGGCCGGAAAAAGGTAATAATTGCGGATACGGTTCATCCGGAATATCTGGATATTCTAAAAGCTTACGCTCTGTCCGGTCACATGGAAGTGGTATTGGTACCAGGCCATGATGGCAGTGCCGATATAGATGCCATGATTAAGGCGATTGATGGTGAAACCGCCTGTGCGGTTATTCAGCAGCCTAATTTCTACGGAATTCTGGAAGATGGCAGCGCCCTGGAGAAAGCACTGCATGAAAACAAGGCCCTGTTTATTATGGCCGTAAATCCAATTTCACTTGCAATATTAAAATCACCGGCCCAGTGGGGAGCCGACATTGCGGTTGGCGAAGGTCAAGCTCTGGGCAACAGCCTGAGCTTTGGCGGACCATATCTGGGGTTTTTCGCGGCCAGCAAAAGCCTCATGCGCAAAATGCCGGGCCGCATAGTCGGGCAGACTACTGATCTGGATGGCAAGCGGGCATTTGTATTAACCCTGCAGGCAAGGGAACAACATATAAGGCGCGAAAAGGCATCATCCAACATTTGCTCCAATGAAGCACTATGCGCCCTGGCGGCCAGTATGTATCTGACCTTTGTAGGGGAACAGGGACTTAAGGATATTGCCATGCGCTGCCACCACCTGGCGAGTTACGCACATAAACAATTGGTGCAGGCCGGTTTTCAATTGAAATATGACAAGCCTTATTTTTGCGAGTTTGCAGTGAAAGTCGCTGACCCGGCAGCAGCCAATCAAAAATTATTGGAAAACGGCATTATCGGCGGATATGAATTGGAGGACGCGCTCTTGCTGGCGTTCACGGAGAAACGAAGCAAAAGCGAAATTGACCAACTGTTAGCAGTGTTAGGGGGGAAATAATAGATGAATAAACTAAT
>JAQUBU010000186.1 GCA_028686565.1 Syntrophomonadaceae bacterium | reverse complement strand
CGTTTGTCGAGGGGATCAAATACCTGCAGCCATGGATGGTACAATGCGGCATAATCAGAATCAAAGATATTGCGATGAGTTTGCACATCAGCAACTTTCTTCTTTTCCTGCGGGATATCCAAAACTGCAAAACGACTCTTCAAATTTTCACAATGCGCAACCAGGGAAAGCTGTACATTGGGATCAGTTACACCCGGGATCGCCATTATACTGACTTCGTCATTGTCTATAAAAGCTTGTATACCGGTTCTCTTGCCAGGTCCTCTGTCTTCTCCCATAAAATCAGCGGGGCTTACACTGCTGACAGATCCGTCACTTCCGCCTGACAGGCTTATCCAATATTGTTCCTGCCCTGCACTCTCTCCGGCCAGAAAATCAAATGGTGCCACCGCTTTATCACTTTCAACACTCCGATTGTGTTCAACAGTTATTAAGCTGGAACGGGCAAGCTTCTTCTCTATATAGTTGGGTGCTGATACATTCAGGGAAATCTTTTCATAGATTTCCGTTTCACCACCATAAAATACCTGAATCGAAAATTCACAGGTTGTCAGCACTTTGGTCGGTAGTAACTGGGCATCTACTACGTCACCAGAAATTTCCTGATCCAGCACAATCTCATTATCCTGTGATTTAATCACCCGGCAAAACTGCTTGTTTTCGCCATCATCAAAAGCTACAATATCTCCAGGGAAAAAGCCCGCATTGTTCTTAACCTTGTAACTTTCGCCATTTGCTTCATAAATCTGGGTCTTGGCTTTACTGGAAGGAACCAATAGTATTCTGACTTTTTCTCCCCACGTACCCGGATTGCGGGCTGAGATTTTAAGTATTAAATCGTTTTGATCAGCTTCGGTAAAATTTTTGGCTTCGCGGGCATCGGGTGGTGCCACCCTCATGACATAACACTTTCCGCCGCCATTGATAAAGAAGTGTTCTACGGCATAGGCCAGGTAACGATATTCGCCAAAGGCATTTTCCGAAAGATAGCTGCCAAATATTCTCTGGAAATCGCCGAAATTGGTCACTAGTTCGGGTAATCCCTCAACCGCACCTCTTTCTGCTAAACCAATGAAACCAGCAGTACTAGTACTGACCCCCTCCATGGGTTTTCCACCGCTTTCAAATTCTTCAACATAAACTCCTGGTGATAAATACTCCGGCATTCGTTTCCAGTCGCTGAAATTCTTATAGAGCACTCATTTATTGGATTTCTCTATAGGAATCAGAAACCAGTTCCCTCCCTTCTATTATTTTCTTGGTAAAATTCAGGTATCCGGGAAACGGGTTTAATATATATGTATGGCCCAGATAACTTGCTAATTTATGGTTATCATTGTGGTCCTCCGGAAAGAGAGTTGATTTCCTAATCTCTCTGGTTGATCTCAATGTTCACCTCCCTTTCGGGCTTAATAACCATTTGGCGGAGTTAGCGGATAGTATGAATTTAAATTTTATACTACATTATTAAATGCTGAACTCATGTACTTTAATACATACTATTTTTTTCAATGTTTCACAATTTTCTTTATATGTTACCATATTTTTTATAAAATAAAACAAAAGTCATCGACATATTTGCAGGAAATATATCGTTATTTACAGAATGATACCCTTTAGTGTAATAGGCTATCGGAATACTATCTTTATGATCTGCAAATATATGGCTATATCCTGATATTTTGCCATTTATGTCTGCTAAAGAGGTGCTTCGGTTTAACTTGGTTAGGAGAGAGTATATGAATAAATATAAAAAATTTTTGCATAGTAATTACCGTATCGGAACTCTATTTCTCCTCATTGTATGTCTATTTTGCCTGTCTGCATGCAGCCGTGGCAATGAAAACGACAAAATTCCCGCTAATTCGCAGAAATCCGATTCCCCGATTATTTTTGCTGACGACAGTTGGGACAGCATTCAAATTCATAATCGTATTGCAGGACTGATAATCAAAAACGGATATGGCTATCCAGTAAAATACTTGAGCGGGGAAACTAAACTTACCTGGCAGGCTTTAAGCCATAGTGATTTGGATGTTATCATGGAGGTATGGTCTGGAAATAATCAAGCTGTTTGGGAAAGCATCTACAAAAACAATTCGGTCCGCATGGTGGGAATCAACTATACAGGTGCAGAACAAGGATGGTATGTTCCGACTTATCTGGTTGAGGGTGATGTGGAGAGAGGAATCGAGCCGGCAGCTCCAAACTTGAAATCTGTCCAGGATTTAAATCGCTATGCCAAACTTTTCGCAGATTTTGCTGCTGCCCCCAAAGGAATCATTTATAACAGTCCTCCTGCTTGGAACTCCCATCCCATTAATCTGTCCAAGTTTAACGCCTACAAGCTCTCCGGTAATTTTGTCCTGCAAACCACTGGCTCTGATAAAGAATTGGACAGTTCACTGGCCAAAGCTTATGAAAAGGCCCAACCCTGGGTTGGCTATGGTTTTAGCCCCCTTATTACTGCTAAATATAAAATGACCCTGCTGAAGGAACCGGCTTTTAACCAGTATCAATGGGAACGCAATCAAGCCTGTGCCTATCCGGAGACTGAGGTTGCAATCACCGTTAGCCGTAAATTGCTGGACAAAGCTCCTGAGTTGGTTGACTTTTTGTCGAAATATAAGACTAATTTGGAACAAAATGAAACGGTGCTCCGCTATCTGGCAGAGCATGATGATGATAAAGATGCAGCGGCTTTATACTTCCTGCAGCAATATCCAGATGTGTGGAAAGAGTGGGTTCCTGAAGCAATAGCCATAAAAGTTGAGGAAGCCTTGCTGAAAACTACCCCGAAAAAATAATCCCGTCTTACGGCTATGGTACCTGAGTTTGCATCTGTCCGGGCATGGTAATTTGAATAACACCCCCGTAGGCGCACATCAATTTGGAACTGTTATTAAGAGCAGGCATATTGGCAATTAGCACCTGCGGCGAGCCCGGTGCCCAGGGAGCAGGTGTAACAGGAGTACAGGGCATTGGAGTTAGTACCCCCATAGCTGCTGAAGTTGCCGAAGCAACTGCGGGGTTGGCCAGGGAGTTGCACATGCCAAAGGGTAATATATTCACAAAAGCTACGTTATCCATGATATTGGCTGCGGGCATATTCGAAACCATCACGCGGTTCACCGGAAGCACCGTCAGAGTCGAGGGTGCAACCCCAAAGCTGCATTGCATCATCGCACCATTACATACCTGATTACCCACCAATATTCCCCCTTTTAATGTATGGAAACACTACGGTTAAGGAAAGGGGACACACCCCTGCAGGGGAATGTCCCCAATTATATATGTCCCCTACTATGTCGCGTTTATGTCACCTATCATGTCGCTTATTATGTAGACAGAATATACGGGCAGACTACGCCTTACGCTACTCGCGAGGTAGCTTGCTCTATAGATTCGGAGCCCGTGGAGGCTCGAAATAATCATATTTTTTCTTTAATATTACAATATCAACGCGCCGGTTCATCGCGCGGCCTATTTCACTATCATTGCTGACCAGGGGCCTGTATTCTCCATAACCTATTATAGACAAACGATCAGCAGGTACTCCCGAATCTTCCCGCAGAACATGAACTACATTGCTGGCTCGCAAAGCTGAAAGCTCCCAATTGGAAGGAAACTTCACGGTGTTTATGGGACGATTGTCGGTGTGGCCTTCCACCCGTATATAGTTGGGCAGCTTTAGCAGCGTCGTTCCCAGCTCGGTAATTATTTGCTGGGCCTGGGCAGTTAACTGGTCTGAACCGCTGGGAAACAGCATAGTATCTTTGAAACTTATTACCAGTCCCCGTTCCTGCTCATAGACAATAATATTTTCACTCAGCCTGGTAGCTGCTGTATTTCCGGTCTTCGCGGCATCAGCAGCTTGCATGTCAGCGGTTCTAATGAACTCTTCTATCAATTCTTTAACTTCATCCATTTGTCTCTGGTTCTCCGCTGCACTTCCAGATGGAGCCGGGGTCGCCTGCCCGGATGTACCCTGTATCATAGATGGCCCCGGGGAATCCATGGTTGTCAGTGATTGTCCTGACAAAACCAAACTAAGTGAGTTGGCCATGGCTGAATATTTCTGCACATCAACCTTGCTCATGGCATACATAACAACAAAAAACACCATTAACAGGGTAATAAAATCGGCATAACTAATCAGCCAGCGTTCCATCCCGCCTTCGCCTTCACCCCCGCCGCCTTTCTTCTTGCGTTTGGCCATTCAATCACATCCCCATCCTGGCTTTATCTTCTATCATAGCCTTGGCTTTGACCTCAGCGGGCAGGAAGGTCATCAATTTCTCCTTGATAACCCGGGGATTTTCTCCGGCTTGGATAGAAAGTATGCCCTCCAGGATCAATTCCATCAGCAGAACTTCGCGCGCTGTTTTTATCTTAATCTTGGTACCGAAGGGAATCCAAAACATATTGGCAGTAAATATACCATAAAGAGTAGCCAGGAAGGCTACCGCAATAGCCGGTCCCAGATCGTCAGGATTGGAAAGATTGCCCAATACGTTTACCATACCCATAACCGTTCCGATGATTCCAAAAGTAGGACCAAACCCACCCATGGTCATGAACATCTCGGTTCCGACCTTTTCATGTTCTTCATAGGATTCGATTTCCATTTCCAGCATACTGCGGGTAAGTTCAGGGTCGGTTCCGTCTATAACCAGCTGTAAGCCCCGGGAAAGAAATTCATTGTCAATTTCGCCCAACTGGCTTTCAAGACTTAACAGTCCTTCTCTCCTCGCCTTATCTGCAGTATCTACCAAAGATTCCAAGACTGTGCCATAATCAACTTTTTTATCTGTAAATATGACTTTTAAAAAATAGGGGACCTTTTTTAATTCTTCACTGGTAAAACTAATAATCGTTGCACCTACAGTACCTCCGACAACGATAATGAATGCACTGATAACTACCAGGCTTCCCAGTTTGCCGCCTTCTTCAATAAATGCCACTAAAATCGAACCGAGTCCAACCAGTAATCCTATTAGAGTCGTTAGATCCATTAACTAACCCCTCT
>JAQUBU010000185.1 GCA_028686565.1 Syntrophomonadaceae bacterium | reverse complement strand
CAAGAAGAAACCTGGTATGATTAATAGCTAAGGGAGCTTCTCTTTAGGATTATGCGAAGCTCCCTTTTTAACACCTTGTAATGGCAAGCAACTGCAGCACCAGGCCCAAATACAGGATAGTTAAAAGCTCAAGGGGGGATAATTTATCCCTCCCTTTCTGCTGATGCCAAAAGCGCATCTAACCACCCCCCATAGTCCTCAAATATCCTATTTCCTTTGCTTTATGAGAATGATATCGCACAAATGAATATGGAAGCAAAAAAGAGGAAGTAAGAAATTATTGAAGAATATACTTTAATACGACAAAAACTGCAAAAAGCAGAATGCCTCCGGATTTACTTCGGAAAGCACCTTTTGGAAACGAAATCGGGGCACCATACAATTTTAAGTTATTCAATAAACCTCATCTCCTAATGGCCGAAAAGTAGTCATCCGCATAAAAATATTTTAAGCATTGAAAGAAACTGGGGAGCAGTTTCTTTCACACCGCTGCAACGAGGCTGGGGAAATAGAAGCCGCCGTCTGTAATATTAATAGGAACCCGAGCGCTAAAAAAAGTGAGGGACATCTTTTAGCCTCGTTATAACTGTATTCAGCAAATCTTTATGTGCAGGGTGAAATCTGCTTGCCTGCTTATTGCTTGAAACCTACGAATATTGGGGGTGTGCTCTTGCAAACAATCAATACATATTATGATGATTACGAAAGCTTGGAAGAGTTCGTAAAGAATAAACAGGAAATACTTTTGGACAGCAATTGCAGGGCAGTATTGGTGCAGATATTTAGCGGTGTTTGTGAGAAAAAATATTTGCTGAATATTTCCAAACAGATCCGCGAACTGATTCCTAACGCTCAGGTGATTGGAACCACTACCAGCGGAGAAATCATGAATGGATTGGTCAGCGGACTAAGAACGGTGCTTGCTTTTTCTGTTTTTCATCACAGCGACATCAAGGTAGTATTCACCGAGAAAAAGTCGAGGGACGACATTGAGTTGGGACGGGCGATTGCGGCCAGGCTTAATAGCGAAAAAGCCAGGGTATTAATACTGTTTGCGACCGGGTTAAACTTGAACGCCAGCCAGTTGTTAAAGGGAATCCAATCCGTAAATGCCGCTTTGCCGGTGGCGGGAGGCAACGCGGGCGACAATCGCACCAATACCGGGCGCTTTGTATGCTGCAATGAAAATGCCAGTGACTGTGGAGTAGCTGGCGTTGTTTTAGAGAGCGATCAATTAACGGTGACTTGTCACAGCCATCTTGGCTGGCAGCCTATAGGTAAAGAAATGACTGTTACCAGGGCAGAGGGTTCACGGGTTTATACAATTGATAATATACCTGCATATCAAATTTATCTTCAATACCTGGGGATCAACACCAAGTCCAATATTTTTAAAGTCGTTGAATTTCCGCTGATCATTTGCAGGCATGATATTAATATAGCCAGGGCACCGTTCTTGCGATATGATGATGATTCAATTGGTTTCTTCGGTGACATTGCTGAGGGGGAAAAGGTACGTTTGAGTTTTGGTCATGTGGAGATGATTTTGGAAAAGATAGATAGCTTGGTACAGAATATCAAGCAAGCAGCTGTCGAGAGTATTTTTGTATACTCCTGTGCTTCCAGGCGAGGTTTTCTTCAGGAATCAGCTCAGATTGAAACCCTGCCGCTGCAAAATATTGCTCCAACAGCAGGATTTTTTACCAGCGGTGAGTTCTTCCACACCGATGGCAGCAATAAATTGCTTAACACTACAATGACCACCTTGGTTTTATCAGAATCAATTGCCGGCAGAAAGGTTCAACTGCCGGAATCAAATGAAGGAATATCCCGCAACACAGCTAGGGAAGTTGTAGCGAGTAAAGATAATGTCGCTGATAGGAGTATTGAAATATTAAAAGCGTTAACCTGTTTAGTCGACACCGTGACCAGTGAGTTAAATGAAAGAACGGCCGAACTGCAAATAATAAATGAACAAATACAATATGCCGGCAGCCATGATGTGCTAACCGGGTTATATAACCGCAGTTATTTCAGCCGGGAAATGACACGCTGGCAAGGTGAATTGGTCGGGATCATAATGTGCGATGTAGACGGTCTCAAATTAATCAATGATTCATTCGGGCATAGCAAGGGTGATGAGCTGCTGCAGGCTGCTGCTGACATTTTAAAGTCAGTGTTCGGACCTGATGATGTGGTAGCCAGAATCGGGGGTGATGAATTCTCGATACTTTTGCCCAAGGCTTCGCGTAGCTATACTGAAGATTCTTGCTCGAAGATTCGTTTAGCAGTTGATAAATACAATCATGCTAATCCCGCTGTGCCATTAAGTATGTCAATCGGTTTTTCTTACCATGATGACGGGTCAGCAGATATAAGTACCATGCTTAAAGAGGCCGATAACAAAATGTATTGGGAAAAACTATATCATAGACAAAACAGCAATAGTGATTTGGTGCGAACCTTGATGAGGACACTTGAAGAGAAGGACATTATAACTGAGGAACATAGCAGCCGTTTGCAGGACATGTTCATTACCTTGGCTTTGGACAAGGAATTTCCCCAGTGCAATTTAACTGATTTATTCATTTTTATCCGTTTTCATGATATTGGCAAAGTCGGTATTCCCGATCAGATTCTCTTTAATCCGGAGCCATTAACTCCAGAGGGGAAAATTGAGCTGCAAAAGCATTGTGAGATCGGCTATCGGATAGCCAGATCTTTAACCGAACTTCGCCCTATTGCGGATTGGATATTAAAACATCATGAATGGTGGAATGGACAGGGTTACCCTCTGGGAATAAAAGGGAATGAGATTCCTCTGGAGTGCAGAATCTTGGCTATTCTGGATGCTTATGATGAGATGACCAGCGATCGCCCGTACCGCCAAGCGATGAGCCGCGCCGCAGCGCTTAAGGAAATAAGGCGGTGTGCTGGCACCCAATTCGATCCGGTTCTGGCCGATAAATTTATATGCCGGATGGAAAAAGTAATACCTTGATTATTATCATAAGTTGCTTATATGTATCAACAACAATCCAATTCTTTCCGTAATTATGTCTTAGTAATAATAGTTCTTGTTCCTCAATGTGGAAAAAGCGGATGCAGCATACATAGGGCTCTATGAGGTCGTCGATTCCTCGGATAGAGTCGTTTTCGCCATCCGAGATAAGGAAATGTATAGCTGCCCAACTTTGTCGCAAATCTAATAATATTGATGGCGGGAATATAAAGAGGATATCTACGGGCGATTTGGAACTTATGTGTTGCTTGGCTTATTAAGTAGAAGCCCCTAATCGTGCTTTTCGGCGTTTTTAAACAGGGCAATCTTGATGGCAAAATAGTCGATATGGTCAGGCAGGGCTTCCTTGAGGGGAGCCAGGCGGTCTGTACCCAGTTCATGAGCAACACGCATAATCTCTGCTTCTTGTTCCAAACTGATAAAAGCCGCCCAATCAACCGGGTATCCATCGGCGGCGGCCCGGAGCAGATGTCCCTGAATAGTAGTCAAATGCAAATTCCTTTCTTGGGCGATATCCGATAGGGACCAACCTTTCTGGTAATGCTGCCAGCTTAACAGATGGGTGGCTGTTTTCTTCTCTTTAGAATCGCTGGTTTTCATTTCCTCTTTGGCCGCTTTCTTTTGCTTTGACTTCTGGCCCTTGCGGCTGGAACGCTGGCCTTGTGCAGCTTCATTTTCCACTGTTGCTTCCAAGGCGGCGGGATTGTCTACATAGTGCTTGATTAGCTCCATGAATTGCGAGCCGTATCGCTCGAATTTGATTTCACCCACGCCGCTAATCTGCAGCATGTCCTCACGCTCCAGGGGCAGGCGACTGCACATTTCACGAAGGGTGGTATCAGGAAATATGACATAGGGTGGCAGGTTGTGCTGGCGTGCTATGTCCTGGCGCAGTTTGCGCAGGGCTTGAAAGATACTGCTTTCATGGGAGACAGCCTGGGGTTGGGGTAGCCTGACGATGATGCGCTCTCGCTGATACAAAACTGGAGTCGCCTTGGGAGTAAGTTTAAGTATCGGATACTGCCCGCCGCTGATGCTGAGATAATCTTCTGCGGTGAGCAGGTTAATCAGTTCCATGATCTGCTCAATCTTGAGATCGCTCATAATACCGTAAGTGGAGAGTTTATCAAAATCCAGTTCATAGATTCTTTTTTGCTGTGAGCCTTTGAGTACCGCGGCTACCAAATTACTGCCGTATTGTTGTTTCATGCGATAAATACAGGAAAAAATCTTTTGCGCCTCAATGGTGATATCGCGAATTTCATAATCCCTGCAATTATCACAATTGCCACAGTTGTCCGAAGGATAGCTCTCCCCGAAATAATCCAGTATATAGGTCCGCAGACAGCGGGGTGTATGACAATAATCAATCATCTCTTGCAGCTTGGCATATTCCATCTGCTTTCTATCCGGGGCTAGAGTACCATGTTCTATGAGGTATTTTTGAATCTGGATATCGGAAGCCTGAAATAGCAGGATGCAGTCAGCGGCCTGACCATCTCTACCGGCTCGTCCGGCTTCCTGGTAGTAGGCCTCCAGGTGGCGGGGCATGTTGTGATGAATAACAAAACGGACATTTGATTTGTCTATCCCCAAACCGAAGGCGTTGGTAGCAACTATTACCTGAATGCGGTCATGGATAAAGGCTTCCTGGTTCTTGTTGCGTTCATCATTGCCCAAGCCGGCATGATATTTACCCACACTGAAGTTTTGTGCCAATAATTCTTCATGCAGAGCATCAACCTCCTTGCGGGTGGCAGCGTAAATTATTCCCGATTGCTCTGCGTGCTCCTGCAGATAGTACCTGATAAAGTTGCTGCGATCCACACCCTTGAAGATTGAAAATCGCAGGTTGGGACGGTCAAAGCTGTTTACAAAAATTTGCGCCTGCACGAGACCCAGACGCTGGATGATATCCATTCGCACTTGTGGGGTAGCGGTAGCAGTAAAGGCAGCCAGTATTGGACGCTGCGGCATATTCTCGATCCAGGAGCCGATAGCCAGGTAAC